>JABSSK010000045.1 GCA_013214265.1 Saprospiraceae bacterium
AGGGATGCAATTGCAAAGACCGTCCATCCGGTTATCAGGCTAATGCGCTTAAATGCATTCATATACAGGAAAACGTTGTGGTTTTGAATCGGGTATTTCTTGGATAAAGAAGCCCATAAGGCCTACTTTAAGTGAACTGCAAATCTAATAAAATATTGCCAGCTTTACGTCTGTGATAAACTTCCTTGAACTACCTTTGCAAAAACAACCTGATATGCTCGATCTAGTGCTAACAATTGTGGTTATCTATCTAGCTTATCGTATTTTTTATCAAAAAAATACCTTCCTCAATCGGCCTATAAATAAGAACCCCATTCAGAATCCCAACCCTACTAATCAGGATTCTTCCGATGACGATGGTGAATACATAGATTATGAAGAAGTGGACTGAACACCCCATAGGCGATTGGGTCATATACAAGAATAACCAATTAATTGCTTTTAACAAGCCGCCAGGCTTGCCTGTACAACCGGACCTGACCGATGATAAATCCATGCTTGAACTGGCGTCCATATATACTAAAGGTAGCGTTGAGCTTATTCACAGACTCGATCGCCCATCAAGTGGCCTTTTAATTATGGCTAAAAATAAAAAAGCATTAGCTGCGCTTAACCATCAATTCAAAAACAGGAATGTTGAAAAGAAATATTTGGCTATCGTATCTAATCGACCTGAAAAGGATGTAGCCGTTTTAGAGCATTATCTCATCCGAAATGGAAAAACCAATAAGTCGAAAGTAGTCGATGCCTCCGTATCTGGCGCAAAACCAGCCAGAATGTCTTATCGCTATATCGGTTCCAGTGATGCCTATCACCTGCTAGAGATTGAACTGCACTCCGGCCGCCATCATCAAATCAGGGCCCAACTAGCCGCCATAGGATCACCAATTAAAGGTGATGTCAAGTATGGAGACAGACGAAAAAATAAAGACAGATCCATTCATTTGCACGCCTGGAAATTACAATTCACCCATCCTGTTTCCAATGAATTGGAAAACCTCACAGCTCCTGTACCCTCGACAGATAACCTGTGGACTTATTTCGCTGAAAATTACTTGCAGGCATTATGAAAAGCATAATCAACCAATTTCCTGAGCTGAACGATCAGCAAATACAGCAAATTAGCCGTTTAGGTGAACTATACCGAGAATGGAATCAAAAAATAAATGTTATCTCTCGAAAAGATATTGATGCTGTATATGATCATCATATTCTGCATGCCATGGCTATAGCAAGATTTGTAGCCTTTGAACCAGAAGCAGAAATCCTAGATTTAGGTACAGGAGGCGGCTTACCGGGAATACCCCTTGCTATCCTGTTTCCAAATACACACTTTACACTCATTGATGGAACACGCAAAAAAATAACAGTAGTGCAAGCCATTATTGACGATCTGCAACTTAAGAATGTAAAAGCTCTACATCAAAGAGCAGAAGAAACCAAGCACAAATATGATTTTATAATTTGCCGAGCTGTAGCCAGCCTAGAAAAATTAGTCGCTTGGTCTTTTCCTCTTTTAAAAAAGAAACAGAGACATGTGGTACCTAATGGCTTAATCACTCTGAAAGGAGGTGACCTAAATGATGAGATAAAAGCACTTGGCAGAGGACATTATGTGGATCTAGAACCAATTTCTGACTTCTTCGATGACCCATATTTTGAAACAAAATATATTGTTTACGTCCAACATTAAAAAGGATACTAAATGAAGCTCATCTTTACCTCATGCAAAAATTACCTTACCTTTATTCCCTGTACTTTTTAAGTGAAAACGATAAAAATTAACAATACATATGTCTTTTGAAGTAGTAGGAAAACTCCATAAAAAGTTCGAAACAGAAAGTAAAACCAGTTCTTTTCAGGCTCGTGAGTTTGTTATTGAAGTGGCCGATGGCAATTACCCCCAAATGGTAAAATTCCAATTGGTGCAGGACCGCTGTGGTCTGATTGACGAATATTCAGAAGGGGATCAGATAAAAGTTCACTTCGACCTTCGCGGGCGAGAATGGAACGGAAAATACTTTACTAATCTAAATGCATGGCGCATCGAAAGTGGAACAGCACAAAGTGCAACTGAAGCCTCACCTACCAATGATTTCGGAGGAGACTTCCCATCTGCACAAGATGAGCCATCTACCCAGCAGATGGATGATGACTTACCGTTCTAAAAGTATCCATAGCCCCCATAAAAACCCGATTAATGCTCATTAATCGGGTTTTTTACTTCAACGGAAATACAAATACCTAATGACAAGATTAAAGCGTTTCTATTGTAATTTTTACCAATTTACGTTAAAGCATCAATAGTTAACAAAAATGAAGCAGCTGTATATATTCCTGTTGATGGTGGGAACGTCTACTGTCGTAAAAGCTCAATTTCCAGAACTTTACGCTGCATACACCCAATGGAGCGACACCTTCGGAGAATGGAACATAGCTAGTATAGAGGACAAACAATTCGGATTACTAGAACGCAATTATCCTGCAGGAAATGACTGGACTTCTTGGACAGTACAGTATAATGGCTATTCAGGAACCATAAAACAAAAATGGACCAATCAGCCCCATCAATGGGAATTGAGATACGCTAACCAATTGGTAACTATGCGCCCTATTTTTAGGGATGACTTTGCGTCATGGAGGATAGAGGGTAACCAGAAAACAGTTACTTGGCTCAAACAATTTCAAAATTTGGACGCACCTTGGACCATACGCCAGCACCCGGGATTTACAATTTACACTGAATTTGAAGGGGATCCCAGAGATTGGATCATTGAGGACGATTTAATCTCCGAAGAAATAACCATCAGTATGAAACTAGCCATGCTATTTATAACCCTGTTCTACTCTAGCCCCAAACAATAAATACTGAGTGTAAAGTGATACCAATAAGAATACGAAACTTACACAATAAATGGTACAGAACTCCAGCTATAATGAATGGGGTAAATCCAAATTTAAACGCACCGAAAAGCTAAACATCTTCCAAAATCTGCTCAGCGTGCGCCTTTGTTTTTACCTTTTTATATACCTTTTCAATTACGCCCTCTTCGTTAATGATGAAAGTGGTACGAAAAACACCCATATATGTTTTTCCGTACATGGATTTTTCTCCCCAAACACCATAAGCATTCAAGGTTTCTTGTTCTGTATCCGCCAAAAGTGGAAAGGGCAGTTCAAACTTATTGATAAAGTTTTGATGCTTTTTCTGACTATCTGGGCTAACCCCTAGCAATTCAAATCCTTGATCTTTCAATTCCTGAAAATGATCACGTAAACTGCATGCTTCCGCTGTACAGCCAGGTGTATTGTCTTTGGGATAAAAAAAGAGCACCAACTTCTTACCAGCATAATCGCTAAGGGAAACTGGTTCACCATCTTGGTTTAAGCCATGAAAATCGGGTGCTTTATCGCCTTCTTTCAATTGGGTCATAACTAATTTTTTGATAAAAACACCATTATGAGAAAGAGGTTTTTGCAAAAGCGATGAAAAAGGTATGCATTATAGAATCGAAAGAAATCGCGTTGAATAAAAATACATCAACGGGTAAAAGTTTCTTCAAAAACAGATTCATTGCCCATTGCATCCTTTAATGTGATTCGAAGTGTATGTTCACCAGCTGTCAAATCAGAGCGAAACGTATGGGTAAGGCGATCCTTTTTAGCATCATATACCATTAATGCCCATTGCCCATCAATCTCAGCGTTAAAGGACAAACTCTTTGCGCTACCTGCAGTAGAAAAATTATCATTAATGGTAAACCACATCTTGGTCCAACCCTTCATATTTTTTCTAAAGCGCTTAGGTGTTATGGTTGGCTTTTGCGTATCTACCATTACTGCGTAATCCCCAAAGCTACGAGTGCGAGTTACCAGCATTCCATCTTTCCATTCTCCACCATAATTAATAATTCGATTTCCTGCCGTACAACGACCGATAAATGCTTTTTGATACAGAGAGTCTGGCATTAAAGAAGGGCGTAAACCCAGAGTGAAAAAATGGTGAACCGGAGTTTCTATTTCATGAAGAATATGTACAGGAGAAAATACCTGATAAGACGATTCTGATAACTTTGCGTATTGCATCGGTACGTCCCGATAAAATGTACCTTCCCGAAAATGAGCAAATAATTCAAAATTACTTATAATGTTTTCCTGATCGTGTTCCAACCAATACGTATACTCCGTAGCAGGTAGCTCTCGGGGTTGGGAAATTCTCTTAATCCAAAATACAAGCTGCTTTTCAGCACCGTTGGCGCTTAGTACACGAATACGTACCGGTACCTTTTCGCCCACTTGTAATGCTATAACACCATCATTAGTTAATTGTGGATAAATCCGCCCTTCGTTGCCTGGTAGTAAAAAACAACGATTGTAATATGATTTTTCCTTTAGATACTCAGTGTAATCAAGATGAGCATTAATATACCGAGAAGTGCCAAAGGGAATAGCATCCATACGAAACTGATAATAAGGGACGGATTCATTCCTAATCATCATATCTACTCCATAAATACCGTTCCAATTTCTTCCCTTATTCATGTGATCATAGGCCTTAACTGCCACGCCTATACGATCTGATCGTACTAAAATGGTATCCTTTTGGATCGCATATTGCCCAGAAGCATAATCAGGATCGAACTCCTGCATATGCTTTGGTCGCAGATTATCATCTAACTCATATACTTTTAATTGATGGATACGCAGATTACCATCCTGATTGTATTTAAATCCAAAACGTAGTGGGTTTAGCGCTTGCTGGGTGGCGTCATCGCGAATTTCAAAATGCAGATGAGGACCACTAGAACTCCCCGTTGACCCCATCCAACCGATTTGTTCGCCTTTTTCCACCGGAAAAAGTTCTGAGCTAGGTTCAATATTTATTGAGAATGCTTTTTTCTCCAACTGAAACTTTTCCACATAATCTGCTATTTCTGGGGTGAAAGCATTTAAATGTGCGTAAACAGTGGTATAACCTTTGGGATGAGTTATATAAAGAACATTACCATACCCTCGTCCTGACACATTAATTCGGGAAATATAACCTTCAGCAGCAGCTTTTATGGGCACATTCATTCCGCCTTTTATATCAATACCTGCATGAAAGTGATCGGATCTTAACTCTCCAAAAGTACCTGAGAGCAACATCGTACCTTCTACTGGAGAAACAAAATAGTCTTTAATGAACAGTTCCCGATTAGTCCCTGTAAATGCAAAACAAAGAATAACCAAACATCCAATTATGATCCTTAATGCCATGAGTGATCGACAATTTAAGCTACGAGAAATATAATAAAATCGCAGGGTATGCCTGGTTTTCGATCCAATAATTTAAGAGATATATAAATCAGACCATGAACCTTGGTCGGTAGTACGCAGATCAATCATTTTCAATTGGTGAAGGAATTCAAATCTGGGTATAGGCCTAGCACCAAGGCTAGCCAAGTGGGCTGTTTCTTGTTGGCAGTCAATTAGTTGGTAACCTCGCTTTTGCAAAGCTTTTACCAAGCTAATAAATCCAAATTTCGAAGCATTACTCACTTTAGCAAACATAGACTCTCCAAAGAAAACATTACCAAGTGCAATACCATACAAACCACCAACCAATTGATCATCTTGCCACACTTCTACACTATGTGCAAAACCTAATTTATGTAATACAATATACGCGTTCCGCATTTCATCAGTAATCCAAGTGCCACCTTGCCCCGGTCGATACATCTGCTGACAAGAAGTGATAACTTCAGTAAAAGCCTGATCGTAAGTAAGCCTCAACTTAGGCTTGTTGAAATAAGGGCGCATACTTTTTGAAACCTTCAGATCAGATGGGAACAATACAAACCGTGGATCAGGCGACCACCACAAAATTGGATCACCTTCATTAAACCATGGAAATAACCCCTGCTGATATGCAAGAAGAATACGTTCTGGAGAAAGATCACCGCCTACAGCCACTATACCGTCATCATTAGCCCCTTCAGGATCAGGAAAATCCACCACTTCAGCTGGTAACCAATAGACAGGCATAAATTTATTTGAAAACCGTTTTTATTATATAAAAACTACAGTTATTTAATACTATCATGTAAAAAAGGCTTTATAGTTTTTCCACATACTTTTCCACATTATACAGACTATTATTCCTTACGCAATGGAAATATAACGAATAAAGATGTAGTCAGTAGTAAAATACCTACTGCTTGGTGTAAAACTCCCAACCCAACAGGAATAGTCCCTACAGAATTTACCAAGGTTAGTATGCCCAATATAACTTGTACAACCAATACAGAAACCAACATGTAGATCCCCATCTTAAATAAAGGATGGGTAACTGACCTCAGAGACTTCCATGCGATGTATAAAATTATGACAGTCAGCAAGTAAGCAGTATTCCTATGAAAGAATTGAATCAATGCCGACATAAAAGGACCACGGTCATAGAACACAAAATTTTCCGTTATCCAATTCTCACTTTTCAACAGAATATCAGGAAGAAAAACACCTTGCATGTCGGGCCAAGTAGGATAGAATAACGCTGCTCGCATCCCTGACATAATTCCCCCTAATACCAATTGAAACGCTAATACGCTAATCAATATCACGCCCCAACGCTTTAAAGTGCTGTTGTGGATAACTTGTGAATAAGGTTTATTTACCCACAAAGTCGTCCAAAATAAATAACTGTAAAGTATCAGCGCCAAGGATAAATGCATAGTTAATTTGTAGGCATTGACCCAAGGGCGTTCGATCAAACCACTAGCAACCATTATCCACCCAAATGAAGCTACGATTGCTGCTAATAAAATAATAACACCCAGCCTCTTCAATAGTGGCTTGTCAAACCTTCCTTTCCGCCAAAAGACCAGAAACGGTATAGCAAATACAAGCCCCATTAAACGTGCCCACAATCGATGAAAGTACTCCCAGAAATAAATAAATTTAAACGCACCAAGGGTCATACCTTCATTGATTTTCTTGTACTGGGGAGTGTCCTGATACAGTAAAAAAGCATCGTCCCACGCTTCCGCACTTAGTGGGGGAAGTGTACCCGTGACAATTTCCCATTTCGTAATGGATAAACCAGAACCGGTTAGTCGGGTTATCCCTCCGATAACAATTTGCATAAAAACCATGAAGACACCAATGAATAACCAGATTCTGACGCCATTTGAATAGATTTTTCTCGGATCAATTTTACGGTCAATTACTTGTACGTTCATATGTATTAGGCCTGTTTTGTGTGTACTTGCTCCCTAAGCCTTCAAAAATACGCCTAATCTAATTTCAAAACTTGTTTTTGCAACATGGGTGAAATATCTGACCCTTGTTTGACATTATGTTGAATCAAATCGTTTGTTTTTTCCTCGACTACCACTCTTGCTTATCCTATTAATAATATATTAAATAAATTTTTAAAATATTCCCCTCATCATAAGGACTGTTAGTATGTGTAGAAATAAAGTCTAAAAACTTTTGTTAATTCATTGTTAAGTAATTTGGCTTAGATTTCAACTATTTATTCACATGCTTCTAGACTTGTAAAATCTCAGTTTCTTGGGTTTATACACATTCTGTGGATTATGCATACACAGAATATCTTTTTTGTCATTCGATATGGAAAAAAAGCTTAAATGTGTAGAATTCTATGTTCTGATTGGGGAATTACAATTAAAATATGGGGAAAATTATTGGGTTACCACCACGGTTGGGGATAAAGGTGGATAACTATAGCAGTTATTGACTTTATTTCCCCAAATTGATGTGGATAATCCTTTTTGTTAATGTCTTGCTTAAGCATGTTTTACATATTAAAAAAAATAGGTGTGTTAATTATGCCAAGAAACAGATGGTTGTACCCACCCTGTTGTACAATATTTTGTTTTGAGTTTATCCGGGTAAATATGTTTTTTGTTTTGGTTAAGTGTGTTTTACACAAATTGGTTTTGTATATGGATTATCATTAAATAGAACATGTGGAGAAGAAATAAATGATTTTAACCTCCTTAAGATAATAGTATATGTGTGGCAGGTATTCCTTTTCAGCATCAAAGGATAAGTTAGGTGCTCAATTTAAGTTCTTGGATAATATAGGTCCTTTGATTGAGCAATTTAATATTGCACCAACCCAGAAGGCATATGTTATAACGGATGAGCATCCTGCGCAACTGCAGTTATTCACTTGGGGGCTCATTCCTTTTTGGGCCAAAGATCGAAGTATGGGAAGTAGAATGATTAATGCACGGTCAGAAACAGCAATGTCAAAACCTGCTTTCAGAGAAGCATTTAAAAAGCGAAGGTGCTGGGTTCTAGCTGACAGCTTTTACGAATGGAAAAAAGAAGGTAAGAAGAAACAGCCATATAGAATTTTTCTAAAAAACGGAAGTCTTCTCGCTTTTGCAGGATTATGGGAAACCTGGCGTTCAGGAGATGAGGAGTTACAGTCATTTACCATACTTACAACATCTCCTAATGCTGAAGTAGCATCCATTCATGATAGAATGCCAGTAATATTGCCTCATCCCGAACAACAATATGCATGGTTTCATGATAGAACTTTTGAGGCATCACAGTTATTATTACAACCAATTGCTTCTGGAGCATTGGATATGTACCCGGTATACCCCAAGGTTAATAAGGTAAGAAACCAAGGGCCTGAATTACATAAACCAATAGATAAGCAAGGTAATTTATTTGATTAATACAATTCGCTGCGAATATGAGAGCATTAATTCAAAGGGTCAGTAAAGCTTCAGTTATTGTTGACGACGTTGTGCAAGGTAAAATTGATCAGGGATTACTCATTTTATTGGGTGTTGAAGATGCAGATGAAAAACAAGATTTAGAATGGTTGTGTCGTAAAATAAGCGCTCTTCGCATCTTCAGTGATGACGAAGGATTGATGAATCAATCGGTAATGGATATTGGCGGAGACTTATTAGTGGTAAGCCAGTTCACTTTACATGCTGCAATTAAAAAAGGTAATAGACCGTCATTCATTCGAGCTGCCAAACCGGTAAAAGCTAAGCCGATGTACGAAAAATTTGTGAAGTACTTAAGTGTTATTGCTCAACGGCCCGTCGAAACAGGAGTTTTTGGTGCGGATATGAAGGTATCTTTAATTAATGACGGACCGGTTACTATTTGGATGGACTCGAAACAGAAAGAATAATGGAATTAAAAGAGGCACAAGAGATTGTGGACCAATGGATTAACACTATTGGTGTTAGATACTATAATGAACTTACCAATCTTGCCATTTTGATGGAAGAAGTAGGAGAGGTATCGAGACTTATTGCTCGAATTTATGGAGAACAGTCTTTTAAACGACCCGAAGATGAGGCTTTAGCAAAAGCAAAATTGTCAGATGAATTAGCAGATGTTCTATTTGTTGTCATTTGTTTGGCCAATACTACTGGTGTTGATTTGACGGAAGCTTTGAAAATCAATCTTGAGAAAAAAACCAAAAGGGACGCCGAGCGCCACGCTAGTAATAAGAAACTTAGAAAAGAGTGATTAGGTTATTTTTCTAGACTTTAAAAAAAAAGGTTTTCTGGTTGTTTCTGTTTTACACAACTTGTGTGTTTTCGTAGGTTTATTATTGATTTGAGAATGAAAAATAGGACAAGGAATATGATGATTCTTCTGCTAGCGGCAAGAATCATCATATAGATCAAGTTCTATCCTTCTTGTATGGAGATTGATTTTGTAGTTCCCTAATGAGTTCCAGTGTAAATAGTATGGAAACGATAAGAATGACCATAGATAAGATCATTAGGCTTTCATCTATTTCCTGCAAAACAAAGAAGTCGTACAGACCATGAAGCAGGACGGCCATAAAAAGACCACGAAATAAAAAGGTATATCGCTTTCCTTGCTGATCGAATTTTGCTTTTCCGATGTAATATCCCATGATGGCTGCAAAAGTTGCGTGGGCGGGTACAGCAGTAATGGCACGAACGATAGTGGTGGAAATATCATAGCGGTAGGCATATAGTATATTTTCAAGGGTAGCAAAACCCATGCCGATATAGATGGCATAAACAATGCCATCCAAAGGTTCCGATAAGAACTTATTCCGGTAAGGATACACAAGTAAAGCAAGGTATTTTACCAATTCTTCTGTTAATGCTACCAATACAAAAGCACTTAGGATGGTAGTCCAGAATCCACCGGTTTCTTTCCACCCTAATCCATAGAATAGTTCCTGCACTTTGATGACAGGATAGGTTATGAGCATACCTAAAACAAAACACAGAAAAAGAGGTATCCATCGCTCTTTTTCGTATATATCCTCTCTATGTATATACCAAATGATGATGAGGCCTGGTAAAACTGCTAGAACCAATTGCAAAATCCAAATCATGAGTTAACGGAGCTATTTGATTCACAAAACTTCACAAAATTCGATATTATACGAACACAGGTAGCAGGTGCTTCGAAGGCGCCCATATGGCCAACATGTTTAAGGATTTGGATGTCTGCTATTGCAGGAAGGTGTGTTTGATCCAATAGCTTGTCCTTTGGCAAAAGAGTATCTAACAATCCTAAAAGAAATAAAACAGGAACCTTACTGGTCTCGAGTGTATTTTGATGGTCTGCTCTGTTCTGCATAGCTTTTTGTGCAGTAATCACACCTTGCGGATCGTAAGAAACGGAACAGTTTTTTAATTGTTGAATAGTTTGTGGTTGTGCCTTTATAAAAGGCTCTGGGAATAGGTAATTATAGAAATCTCTTAAATAAGGTTTCAGACCATTCTTTTGAATGAAGGTAATTCCTTTTTCTCGTTTTTGCTGGGTTTCTGGAGAATCTGGATAGGGATGCGAATGAAAAAGACCTACTCCTGCCCAAGAGATGTTATTTCTTTGTAGACATTCTAAAGCAATGTAACCACCCATACTGTGTCCAATCAGAACAGGAGAAGCTAACCCAAGATAATTAGTTAGATATTCGATCATCTCTGCTTGTATAGAGATACTGGCTTCGGGGTGAGTTTCTGTAAGACCAAAGCCTAGTAAATCAGGTGCTATAACCTTGTATCCGGCATCGGTAAGGAAAGGAAAGAATGAGGAATACATTCTGCTATCTTCGCAGAACCCATGAATAAGTATTACAGGAGTTCCCTCACCTGTTTCCTGCCAGTGTATTTTCTTGTTATTAAATGTTGACGTAGGCATTAGTTAAAATATTGATGCATAATATACCTCGCGTGTTGTTATGATAAAGTCATTTAAAGATTGCAAACAGCCTGAGCCCAGTTATCGTAAGATGAACAAATATTTTGCCAATCATATTTTAAGGCCCATGATTGAATTAAAGGGGAGTTGGATCTGGTTTCTTTTATTTGTAATAACGCTTTTTTAAGCATATCATAGCCTTCATCTTCTGATTGGTAAAGATGTTTAGTATGATGGGTCGCTGGTATATGTTCTGGATAAGCTAGTTTGTTGGGCAAAATGGGAAAAACACCAGCAGCCATTGCTTCAACAACACTTCCACCAAAGAAGTCTTGAATACTTGTCACCGGTAAGATATCGCTTTGTTGCAGCCAAAAGTGATATTCATTAACACCATTCGCATATCCCATATGTAATAAAACTTTTGAAAACAAACCGGGGATTGCTTCAAATACTTTGGGTATTTTTTGGTAGGACTGTCCAAGTACTACCAACTTAAATGGAACTTTTTCTTTTAGTAATCGCTTCATCCAATTGAAGAAAACTGCTGGGTTTTTATCATATTCCCAGCGATGATTCCAAAGAATCACGCCTTCGGAGCTTGTTTTTTGATTTTGATTTAATGATGCTATTTCCTTTAGGTTTATTCCTAAATGGATCACCTTACTTTTAGTTGCAATATCCTGAATCGTTTCTTTTTCACGATGATCAGGAAATTGACTTAAAAACCGAGGTAGTGCACCTAAGAACTGGTTGTAATGGAAAGAAGAGTTAAATGCAACAGCATCTGCTGCAAGGGCAGTGGTAAAATTAATGAAAGCATATTGATTTGCTCTTTCGGTGCCCAAATCGGGATCTTGATTGGACCATGGGTAGGTTAATTGGTTCTCATGGAAGTAAACTGCAATAGGAGGCAGAGCTTGTCCATTAGAAATAAGCCCTTTAAAGGTGGCGACATCGAGCATATCTGATGCGATCAGCAAGTCATATTTTTTACTTGAAGCAAGATACTTTCTGGACAAAGAAACAGCTCCTCCATACATACGCCATTTCCAGTGTCGTCCGGGGAGTGTAAGTAAATCAATTTGATGATCACTAGAATATTGCCATTGAGTTAGCCATTTTTTGTGGCTTCCGCCAAAAAAAGGTTCCAACTCTAAAATCTTCATCTTTTTGCTATCTTTAAATAAGCAATAAACGATCAGTTATGTCCGGATTTTCGGATCTCACAAATCGGGTAAACACAGCGGAAGAACTGGAGCGAGAGTTACACCTCAAGCAACTCCAGATCAACCGGTTGTTAAATATAACTCAGGCGATCAACAATAATGTATCAGCTAAGGGTTTGTATGAGATGTATCGTTCTTTCCTTAGTTGGGAGATTGGGGTACATAAAATGGCTCTTTTTGTCCGTGATCAGAATGAACATTGGGTAAGTGCTACGTCAATCAATATTCCTGAAGATGATTTAAAGACTGATATATCTAGTCTGCTTCCGCAGTACTTGAAGTTATGTAATTTGGATGATGAAAATCATGTTCTATTAAAGCATTTCGACTTGGTAATACCTGTTCGGCATAAAGATGTACCGATTTCCTATGTTTTTATAGGTGGGTTTAGTGAGAACGATGACATGTACAATAAGGTCCAATTTATCACCACGATTACCAATATTATTGCTGTGGCGATAGAAAATAAGCGGCTATTTAAAAGACAGTTAGAGCAGGAAAGGCTCAAAAAAGAAATGGAGTTGGCTGGTGAGGTACAAAGAATGCTAATCCCTAAAGAACTTCCCAATACAAAAGAATATCAATTTGACTGTATTTACAAACCTCATTTAAGTGTCGGAGGTGATTACTTCGACTTTATTGAACGTAAGGATAAAAATAAGATCGTTTTCTGTATTGGTGATTTTACTGGTAAGGGGCTAGCAGCAGCAATGCTTATGGCTAACTTCCAAGCGAATTTTCATACTTTAATCAATAAGGAGGCGCAATTAGAAGAATTTGTACACGACCTTAATCGCAGTGTTAATATGATTACCGGTGGTGATCGATTTATAACTTTCTTTGTAGGAGAATATGACATTCCAGCTCGTCGGTTGCGATATATCAATGCAGGGCATAACCCGCCGATACTAGTCACAAAGGATCATTTTACACCACTTAAGGAGGGTACAATCATGTTGGGTAGCTATAAAAAGCTACCTAAGTTAAATATAGGTGAACAAAAAGTTGAAGAAGAGGCAATCGTTTTGTCTTATACTGATGGCTTAACAGATGTTAGAAATGAGGAAGGAGAACTTCTTGACGAGGAACTGCTTCACAACTTTGTTTCTGCATGCTGGCGGCTTTCCGCTGCAGATTTTAATCAGAAGTTGATAGAGTTTATCGATAATTATAGGGGAAAGGCTAACCTGCCAGATGATTTTACCGTACTAACCTGTAAGTTATACTGTCCGAAGTGTTAAGCTTACGTTTTTTATGAAATGACATAGTTGATTGTATTTTGTCTGATACTTTTTGATTTATGTCCACAGAAGTAGTAAAAAACGGTAAAAAGAGTAAAATTAAACCCAAATTCGTACTTAAGTTGTTTAAAGTTAAAAGTCATTGTTCCTAGTACGACTGTTACATAACGTATTATATGAGAGATAAAAATGTTGCCGGAATCTTAGGCCTCTTTTTTGGTTGGATAGGTGTACATCGCTTTTATTTAGGTCAGGTAGGTCTTGGTATCTTATATGCGATACTGGCTATGACAGGTATTTCCTTTGTTCTTGGATTAATTGATGCTATTATCTTTTTTTCTATGGATAAAGATCGTTTTGATATAAAGTATAACGCAAAATACTATGAAGCGGTACCTAGAAAGAGTAAACAGAATCGATCAGGAAGAAATCACAGAGGAGAATACCGTAAAGTTCCTGCACCAAGAAGCCGTAAATCAACTATGCCTCCTCGTCCAGCACCTACGCGAAAACGCACGAATCCTTTCAAGAAGATTGGAGTAGAAAAATATAAGGAATACGATTACGATGGCGCGATTGAAGACTTTCTAAAAGCGTTGGAAATTAGTCCTAAAGATATTGCTGTTCACTTCAATCTAGCGTGTTCTTATTCACTGAATGAAAAAGCAAGTGAAGCCTTCAAACATTTAGATCATGCTGTCAGGCTAGGTTTCGATGATATTAAGAGAATCAAAGAGCATGATGCTCTGGCTTACTTAAGGATACATGATGATTTTGAAGCGTTTGAAAAAAATAATTTTCGCTTACCTTTTGATAAAGTGGAAGAGCAATTAAAAACACCTGTATTGCCTGTTCAATTAGAATCAGAGCTGCCAAATAGGCCTGAGCCTAGTGAGATGGTATCGAGTGAGCTTCTGGATCAGCTAAATAAATTGAGTGAGTTACGGAAGAAAGGCCTTTTGACAGAGGAAGAGTTTATGAGTCAGAAGAAGAAACTCTTACACTAGATAGAATCACAAAACGAGTTACCTAATTTTACATTTTAGTAACCAACACTTTTATAATACAATCGTTTTTCATTATCTATCCTATTAGCTTTATTGTAGGTTCAGATAAATAGTGCACATATGATTGCCGAATCATTAATATCGACTAATATACTGCCACTCCAGACATCAGATTTGGGAAGTACTGCCTTGGAGATGATGGGTGAGTTTTATGTTCGGCACTTACCAATTGTGAATAACCAACAGCTTCTTGGTCTCATTTCAGAAGATGATGTTCTCAATTTTGATATTAATGAGGCTATAGGTTCTTACAGCCTGTCATTAATCCGTCCTTATGCCCAAAAAACAGATCATATTTATGAGCTGATGCGATTAATGGCACAGTTGAAATTGACAGTTATCCCTATTGTTGATCATGATCAGAATTATGTAGGCGTAGTTACCTTAGAAGATTTGCTCCATTTCTTTGCACACACCGCTTCATTTACCGAGCCAGGAAGTATTCTGATTTTGGAAGTTGCCCGCAGAGATTATAGTCTGTCAGAGATTGCACGTATCGTAGAGTCGGAGCAGGCATCCATCCTCAATGTTTTTTTGACTACTGATCCCAACTCTACACGTATTCGGGTAACGCTCAAGATTAATCATCAGCAAATTGCTGGCATTGTAGCTACTTTTGAGCGTTTTGAATACGACGTGAATGCTAGCTTTAGTGAGTCTGATTATATGGACTCGTTAAAAGAGCGTTATGATTCACTTATGTCCTATTTGAATGTCTAAAAGAAGACTTTGTAGTCAGTATGTTACCATTTTGTGTAAATTTTGCTTCAATTTAACATATCCAATGGCGATTAACCGGGGTTAAACAACTATACTTAGGCACTAAGTATTACTTGATGGCATAGAGGATTGCAATGTGTAGTTTTTTCATATCATCTTGTACGGCATTTAAGGAATGAAAATTACAGATGCGATTCTTTTTTGGGTTATTACTCTTACTATGTTATCAGGATGCCTCCGCTCAGAATGATACCGTTCGTATAGATACCATTGTTGTAATGGGGAACGATCATACGTCTACCCGAGTTGTTTTAAGGGAACTGACCCTGCATCAGGGTGACGTTATACCAATAAATGAATTTTCGGTGTACCTTAAACTTAGCCGTCATTTTTTAATGAATACAGGACTTTTTGCTGCTGTAGATATTCAGTTTGTAGAATGGGAAAGCACGACCAATAAGGTACAGTTGATGGTTAAAGTTATCGAGGCTTGGTATATATACCCGCTTCCTTATTTTGACTTAGCCGATAGAAGCTTTAATGTTTGGTTAAAAGAACATAATGCGTCTTTACAAAGAGTAAATTTTGGTATTGATTTTTCGCATTTAAATTTAACCGGCCACAGAGACTTGTTAAGTCTTGACTTAAATTATGGATACACTCGCCGCTACAGAGTCGTGTATAGGTATCCTTATCTCAATAAAAAAGAAACATTAGGATTAAGGTCGGAAATCAGTTATTCGAGGAATAGAGAGTTTAACTTCCGCACAAGTGATAACAAGCAGCTTTTCTTTGATAATGAGGATTTTTTTACGTTAACACGATTTTTGTTAGTTTCTCGTCTTAGCTTTAGACCTGGCCTCCGGCATAACCACAGTTTTGAAATAGGGTATAATCAGAACAGAATTGCCGAAGAAGTAGCAAATGAACTGAACCCAAGTTACTTTTTAAATGGCAGGTCATTTCAGAGGTTCTTTCATCTGAGTTATCGATTTATATTTGATGATCGTGATGTCAGAGGATACCCGCTTAATGGTAGATTATTTGTTTTAGAGTTAGAAAAAGCTGGATTGGGAATCTTTAATAATCGTGATGGTCTTACTATCCATAGTGCCCTTTTCCGATATACTCCTCTTTCGAAGCGTTTGTTCTTAAATACAGGATTACAAGGTAAGTACTCCTTGATCCGGCAACAGCAACCTTATAATGATAACCGAGCAGTAGGTTTCAATGGGAATGATCTGCGTGGTTATGAATATTACATTATTGACGGAGCTGATATGTTGATCGCTAAAGCAGGGCTTCAGTTTGAATGTTTCTCTTATGAATTTAATTTTGGAAAGCTGATGCCTCTGGAAGGTTATAGGAAAATGCCTTTTAAGTTATATTTTACGACTGATGCTAATGTTGGGTATGTTAATAACCCGTTCTCGGATTTTGATAATACCTTAGATAACAAGTGGTTGTTTGGGTATGGGCCTGGAATTGATATGGTTCTATATTATAACATGGCTGTAAGTTTTCAGTATAGTATCAATCAATTCGGAGAAACCGGATTATTTTTTGAATTTAATTCCAACCTGTAATGCAAGTTGTTGTCTTTAGCAAGTTGGCAAAAGAAAAAGACCTACCGCATATCCAACGGTTATTCGACGCTCTGCAGGAGGAAAATATCACTGCATATGTGTACGGTCCTTTTCTTGATCAGATAAAGGATAAGATTCAGTTTCCTAGTGCTGTTGGCGTATTTGAAGGTTATATAGACTTCGCAATCAAAAAATTCGATTTTTTTATTGCTTTGGGAGGGGATGGAACTATTCTGGATGCAGTCACACATGTTCGTGATTCTAATGTACCTATATTAGGTATTAATCTAGGACGGCTTGGCTTTTTGGCAAGCACAGAAAAAAGAAGAATTCCGGAAGCTATTTCCTGTTTGAGAAGAGGACGGTTTGTTATAACCCAGCGGGGTTTGATTTACCTGGAGTGTAATCTGCCTCTGTTTGGAGATATTCGTTTTGCTCTTAATGATTGTACATTGCTAAAACGGGATACCTCTTCCATGATTACAATACATACCTACATTAATGGTGCCTACCTCAACTCGTATTGGGCAGATGGTATTATTGTTGCAACACCGACTGGCTCTACTGGTTACAGTTTAAGTTGTGGTGGTCCGATTATATTTCCAGATTCTGGAAATTTTGTAATCACACCCGTGGCCCCTCATAATTTAAATGTTAGGCCTGTAGTTATTTCTGATGATTCCGTGATCTCTTTTGATATTGAAGGGCGTGCTGAGAATTTCTTATGTACATTAGATTCCCGATTTGAAACCATTACTTCATCTCATCATTTGGCTGTACGGAAAAATGATTTTGCAGTCCGTTTGGTGCAGTTGCAGGATTATGGCTTTTTGGAAACCATCCGTGACAAATTAACCTGGGGGATTGATTCGCGCAACCATTAGGTTTTAACTTTTGGCTTTTGCGTTAAGCAAAATGGTTTTTATACGGTTACCTTAAGGTATGCCATTTTTTAAGTCAACATACCACTCTAGAATTTACATGGATTTCAAATCCATTGATGCAAAGGCGTACCGTGAAATTGTCCGATATTATGAGCGTTTCGAAGATCAGATTTTGAATCTACCTAGTACCGATGAGTACCATGATATGCTGGTTATTTATGTAAATGCTCTTTTTGAGATTGGAGCCTACCGAAAACATCTACTTCTTGTCGATCATGTAATAGAAATATCTGTCAAAACGGATTTGACTATTTTTCGTGGGGAGGATTTATTCAGAATGTCGCTATTTCGAAAATCAGCATCTCTTTTTAATACCCACGAATTCAAGAAATGTGAGGTTATTCTGCGTCAATTGGTAAAAATTGACCCATTTGATAAAATAACTGTACGCTTTTATAGGAAATGCCTCCGGCATAGTAGGCCTGTTATGGTGAATAAATATAGAGCTACTACAGTTTTCTTGTTTTTATTTTCTGCAGTTGTTATTGGAATAGAAGTCCTATTCATTCGGCCGTTCTATGATAATTATACCCCTTTGGTAGAGGCTTCCAGAAACTTTCTTTTTTTCTCTGCATGTGGGATTTGGGTTTTAGGCTGGAGTTATAACCGTTGGATAGCTCATCGACAAGCGAAAGTGATACTATTGAAAGCCAAAAAACAGGTTCTGGAAAAAGAGAATGATGATTCCAATATTATGGCTTAACATTTATTGAGAAGAGTCGCAACAGAATGGTAACCGAAATACGTCGAAATAAGGTTGCTAGATTCGTATTATGTGTTGTGCTGATTTCGCGATATTTTCAGTTGTTTACCGAAAATATCTTACTTCCCACCGACTATACTGCTCGCTTTTACTATCTTTTGGGTAGTCAAAATTCTGATTATTATGTCAAAACAAGATCGCCGATCCTTTATTCAGCAAACTGCGTTGGCTGGCGCTGCTGTTGCATTGCCCTCTTCAACCCTTAACGCATCAAAGAGATTGAAATCTTCTAAAATGCCGAAAGATAAAATTCGAATGGGTTTTATAGGTACAGGTTTTCGTGGGCAGAGTCATATGTCACTGGCTTTGAATCGTTCTGATGTCGAGATTGTAGCTTTTTGTGATATTGATCCGGTAATGATACAGCGTACCCAGAACTTATTGGAGCGAAAGAAAGCTAACACCAAGCCTGTTGTGTACGATCAGGGCCCTTATGATTATATAAGGATGCTCGAGCAAGAAGCCTTGGATGCCGTAATTATTTCTACTCCTTGGCGCTTACATACAGAAATGGCGGTGGCTAGTATGAAGGCTGGGATTTATACAGGTGTAGAGGTATGTGGCGCTTTTAGTATAGAAGAGTGCTGGGATATGGTGCGAACGCACGAAGAGACAGGATCACATTTATTCTTTTTGGAAAATGTTTGTTATCGCCGGGATGTTATGGCTGTTTTGAATATGGTCCGGAAGGGTTT
>JABSSK010000450.1 GCA_013214265.1 Saprospiraceae bacterium
TTATCGTAATAAAATCATCAATCTTTTTACTGCGGGCACCTATACCAAAGTACTTTCCCTCGCTGACCAACCGGTAACCTTCAATGTCTGATTCAGCGATATAATTGGTGAATGGGTCGAGGGAGGCTACCATACTTTCCATTCCGGTACGCATTAGCGATCCTGGATCGATATCATCTACATAAAAGGCATTAAGCTCTCGATAGGCGTTGGCAAAAAGTTCTATATTTTTTGAGATTTCAAATTGCTTATTGTTTTCGTACACTTCTTGGAAAGCGAAACCAATAATTGCAAGGGGTAGTGCGAAATAGAAAAGTTTGCGCAGTTTATTCATAGCAAGATTATTTTATTAATAGACATAATCTCAAAACGAGGTGATTGATTCTATAGTACAAAAAAGAAATTCAAAATCTTCTAAATGGTTCTGATTAGACTCTATGCGTGTCATTTCAGTAGTTAGGTCTTTAAGAAAAGGGATACCAGATCAAAAAGTTGGTTCGGGGCTTCAGCATGAACCCAATGGCCTGCCTGATCAATGGTTTCCACCTTAGAATAGGGGAATAATCCTTTTATTTTATCGTCATCACTATCATGAACATAATTGGACTTACCTCCCCTAATAAAAAGAGATTCACCTAGAAAGGGTTCTGCGGCTGATGGTTCTTCTAGTATATGTAGGTAGTTACGGGTAATAGCTTCCAGATTCATTTTCCAGCGGAACCCCCCAGACTTTTCCCGGGTCAGATTTTTCAAAAGGAACATTCGAACACCAGGATCATCTATGTACTTGGTTAGCCTATCTTCTGCTTCTTTTCGATTATGGAGTTTGGTGGGATCGAGTTCATTCAAAGCTTTTAGAATAAGCTCATGCCCTGGGGGGTAGGTTTTAGGTGCAATATCGACCACGATGAGTTTGTCGGTCATGTCCGGGTTTTGTAGGGCAAATTCCATAGCTGTTTTCCCACCCATGGAATGTCCCATGATATGGGCGCGGTGTATCCATTGGTTTTGCATAAAGCCTCTTAGGTCATCGGCTAGGTGCGGGTAATCCATTACTGGATCATGTGGACTTCGACCATGGTTTCTTTGATCAACGATGTAAACCATGTATTGTTCTGCGAATCTCTTTCCTAAAGTTTGCCAATTGTCGAGGGTTCCAAAAAGCCCATGTAATATGATCAACGGTTCCCCTGATCCAAAAGTTTTAAAGTTTAATTCCATTTAATTTAGATATCACCAGGGGCTGACTCTTATAATTGGCCAGCTTCCTGATCCTTTTTCACTACGTAAGTGAACATAGTAATTTCCAACTGGTAAATGATCGGGCAGATCGATTCTTAAGGCACTTCCCATTACATTTTGTTGTAACCATAACCGGCCTTGTGAATCATACAATCGAAATACCATAAAGGTTGATGGCTGGTCACCTATGTCCATAATGATAAAGTTGGTTGTCGGGTTAGGGAAGACACTCACGTTGGCCAATGGATAAGCTTTTACGGAAGTAATAGGGTTTGTAAAAGAAGAGTAAAAATAAACTTTACGGGTGCTATTTTCCCATCCGTTTTCTGTAGGATTTTGATTTATTTTTTCGCGTTTCAAGTCTCGCTGGTCAAAAATATATACGGTGCGGTTTAAATCTCGCCAAAACCCAATGTTTTGCTGTGCAGTAATAGTTTGGATTCGTGTCTCCGGGTCATATACATAAACGTTGCGTTGTAAATCTACCCAGTTGCCTCCTAATGATTGTTGTAGAAGGTAAGTCGAATTTCGTTCTTCCAGTAGATCTCGGGTATCAATGGTTCTGAAAAACCGCCGCCAATCACCTCCCAAGAATTGGAATGAAACGGACGTATCGATTTCCATCTGAGGAGTTCTGAGGTAACTATATTCGATTCTAGAGCGAGATATCCAATTATTGAAGGACCATTCTTCTTCTAAGCGTTCCTGTACCAGATTATCGTCTGTATAGGTTTGGATAATCCTGTAATCATTAACCAAAGAGTCACTTACTAGGGATTGATTGACTTCTTCCAAGATATTACCGCGGTCATCGTATTTGAATTCCGTTCGGTTGAGGGAGGGGGAGCCATCTTGTAGATTCTGTTCGCGATTAATAGCAGCGATTCTATTATCGTCATATATATAGGTAACTCGAAGTATGGTTGTCCAATCGCCTTCCATATCTTCCTGGTTCATTACAAGTTGAAGTTGACCTTGCTGGTTGTAGTCAAAAATAGTTCTTTTGAGTTGGACTAGGTCTCCGAAGGGGTCAAATTCAGAAGTCAGGATACGTTCTTCTCGGCCATCAGGTAAGAAACTATTGTTTGTGAGGCTTTTTAGGTACCAATTTTCACCGTCATAGCTCCAATCCAAAACGGTATCACGCGTAAGGTTATCCCCATACCGAATGCTGGTAGAATCGATAGGGTCCCAGGAAGATGAAAAAGAAAGCCAATTGTCAGTTCGCGTAGCTGTTTGAAGAAAGGTAGTGTCCTGAGGGGTTTGAGTGAAAACCCAAACTGGGGTAAAAAAGCAAACTAGGGTAAACAGGGGTCGCATTTTTTACTTTAAATATAAGATAAAGCTGTAAGGGTAAAAATGATAATTGCTGAAAGATGAAGATTGATCAATTGTTCTGAGGTAGGGAGATAATCAGGCATAGGAGTCATAGCACATGTAAGTTTAGCGGCAGACATAGAGATAATGTATCGATGATATGATATCAAGTTAGCTGCATTTGGGGGTTAAAGGGTTATGAAATAGTATGGGATGGGAAAACTCTTGATGCTTTTTTTAGAACTTTTCTTTCGGTTATTTACGGAATTCATATAAAAATAAGTGTAACATATTAGCTATTTTGCGTTATTGCTTTTAGGATAAAATTATTGATACAGATGAAATATGTTGTGACGATTTGGCTGCTTCTGGGTTTGGGTATAAATGGGTTTACCCAATCAGTGGAGGAGTTAGAGGAACAACTGGAAGTGGCTGCCACTGCGGAGGAAAAGCTGGAATTAAATTATCAGATAGCCTATAAACTAATGCGGACGGATGTTGATGAAGGACTTCGTTACGCAAAGGCTGCACACAAGCAGGCGCAATCACTAAACAGTGATGCACAGCTTGCTCGTACAGCATTCCTGATTGCGGATGGATATGATCGGGGACGTGATGAAAGAAATGAGGAGGTATGGTTAAAGTCGACACTTAAATATGCGAAAAAGGCAGGAGATTCAGATCTCATTATCCGGTCCGTTGATAAGAGATCTGATTTATGGCGTAAGAAAAGGAACTACCGCAAGGCTTACGAAATTAACAAAGAAGCTTTTGAATACTTTAGTGCTAGTGGAACAAGTATAGGCGAGCTCCAAAGCCAGTATACCCGCCAAAAATCTCAATTAGAGAGAGATAAGGTCAATTTGGAGCAAGAGAGGCAACTACTGCAATCAGAGATTGACCGATTGATTGATGACCGTAATCAGCTGACGGACGAACGTAACATCCTGTCTACTGAAAAGCAACAATTGGAAGCGCAACAATCACAGTTAGTTGATGAAAAGAATCGAGTGGAACAGGAAGTCAGTAAAAAGGAGGAGGCCCTGATTGATATTTCAGCTCAGAAAGAACGAGCAGTGGAGTTGGCGCTACAACA
>JABSSK010000451.1 GCA_013214265.1 Saprospiraceae bacterium
ACCAATCTCCTCAGGATAGTCAATAAATTCCTGAATAATGAAATCAACCGAGTAACGTGCCAGGTAGGATTTAAGCTCTTTGGGGGTATTCAATTTTGCTACCAATAAACCACGGTACCCAATATCAGGTTTTGCGATCAGAGGGAACGTAATTCCTGCACGAAAGACTCTTTGTTCAACTTGATAAAAAGATTCCCCGGTTTTAGCTATCACGGATTTAGGCTGCAACCCTTCTGGCAGTAATTTCAGTGTTTGAAACTTAGACTCCATTCCTACGCCTCCGGCATGTAGAGCCGGGTTAGCCGCAGTAAAAAAGAAAGGATGTTTGGCTCTTAAAGCCATTAAAGGACCAGCAATGGTCATTGGCCAATAAAAGGCCATTGAGGGCCAGTACTCCCAGTTGAGTAGTCTGACAAACGCTGGACGCTGCTTAAGTTGATTCCACCACTTTTTCACCTTCTAAATACATTTGAGCCATATCATGCTTCGACCGTAATAAATCGAAATAACGCATCTCAATAGCATGTTTTTGTTTGATCACTTGTGTAATACTAACCGTTCTGATCACATCATTGCGGTTCATGACCATATCATTCTGTGGATCTCCATCACCACCATTGGTGTGGAATGCCAAGATATTTTCAGGGGTATATTTATGCTTTTTTTTCCAATCTTCAAACCAAGTCTTGCGTTTGGCCTGAGCGCGAGTATCATATAACGTAGCTGAAGCCCAAATATGACATTTTGAGCGATCCAACACCCTAAAATACTTTTTTTTCCCATCCCAACGGTATTCAAAAAGTTGCGCTTTTTCAAAAATAACCATTGTAAATGGTTTAATATTAGTAAAATCGAATTGCTCAGAAAAATCGGCTGCCGATTTGAAGGAAAAAAAATCCAGAACCATCACCCCCCTCGATATACGATAGGGAGGCTGCTGTTGTTGTTTTAAGAACGCACCGTTCAATAAACACACCATTCGATTATCATCGGATACACTAATCCAAGTTCCCCCAGAAAGCGTATCCATAGGGAAAAGTAAATTGTTTTGGCGATTGATCTTTTCAGGAGAACGTCTAGGCGTTTCGTCCCGATTACTGGTCAGAACATAATCATCCTGCCCCAAAGGAACAAATGTTACGGTGCACATAATTCAAAGCTAAACCTTAATCTTTTTAATACCGATATATCACCTCCTGCTTACCTTTCCTTTCTAGCAAAGGTACTTGAGCTCCTTCTGCAGGATATCCTACTGGAATGAGCAGATAGGCTCTTTCATTTTCAGGCCGCTCCAATAGTTCTTGCAAGAAATTCATGGGGCTAGGTGTATGGGTTAAAGAAACTAATCCCGCTTGGTGAATAGCTGCCAGTAGGAAGCCCGCTGCTATACCAACCGATTCGTTAACGTAATAATTTTTCTTCTTTGCTCCATCCACCAAATCATACGGTTTTTTAAACATCACGATTAGATAAGGTGCAATCTCTAAGAAAGGTTTTTGCCAATTGGTATCAAAGGGTGCAAGGTCAGCCAGCCATTCCTCTGACATCCGACCATGGTAGTTACGGTATTCTTCCTCTTCTGCTGCGACCCGAATCTTTTTTTTGATACTAGGGTCACTAATCAGGCAAAAAGACCAAGGCTGCTTATGGGCTCCACTAGGAGCAGAAGAAGCTGTCATAATTATATTTTCCAGCACCTCTTCTGGTATGGTTTCATCAGAAAACATGCGTAAACTCCTGCGTTGGTTCATCAATTCATAAAATTGCGCCGACTTTTGGATTGTCATTTCGCGATCATATCTATTTGCAGAGTAAGGAATAAATGCTTTTTCGTGATGGGACATAATATTGTGATTTAAGGTGTAGATACACTTACTGGTAATACTTTTCCATTAAAAAAATGATGGCCCTGAGTAGCAAAGTAGGCCATAAAACTACCCATTTGTTCACATTCCACGGGTGCCTTCATTCCAGGAAATGCTTCTGCCAACATTTCTGTCTGTACTGCACCTAAAGCCAACGCATTGACTGCAATACCCATATCCTTAAACTCCTCAGCTAAACATTCTGTCAGATTGGTAATAGCAGCTTTACTAGCACTATAGGCCGATAGGCCAGGAAATTTACTACTCCCTTGAAAGCCACCCATGCTCGAAACATTAAGTATATGCGCCTTACTGGAAGCCTGTAACTCGGATAAAAGCATACGTATCAAATCAACAACACCAAAAAAATTAACAGCGAACACATCCTGCCAGTCACTTGATGTTAAGGCTTCAAAAGGTTTGTTTACTAATAATCCCGCATTATTGATCAGCACATCAACCCCTCCTAGCTCTCGTATTGCACCAGTAAGGGCTGCCACATCAGGTTGGGTTAAATCATAACGCAAAATGGATACAACATCCATTGCTCTCGTCATTTCCTTAACTTCTTGCGCCAAAGCTGCCAACTTCTGCTCGTTCCTTGAAAGTGCCAGTATCTGATGATCACCTGATTTGGCCAACGCAAGAACTGTCTCTCTGCCAATGCCACGACTGGCTCCAGTTACTAATATTCGCATAGTGTATATATTGATTTATAAATCGCCTTTTGCCGGCCGTATCCAGAGTTCCTCCACTACGGCCGATGGAGCTAAATGCCAAGCGTTTAGGATGGCTCGACTAATATCTTCAGGTTGCATCAATCGATCAGTGGGTAAGTCAACACCAGCCCAACTTGACGACCACGTTTGGCCTGGCATAATAGCTGTTACCTGTACCCCCGTGCCTAGCGTTTCCTGCCGTAAACTTTGGGTATAAGAATATAACGCAGCCTTGGTAGCGGAATACGTACCACTTCCGTTTTGTGGTTTCCGGGCCGCAATGGAACAAATATTAAACACATGACCCCGTCCGTTTTGTTGCATTATGGGTACAATTGTTCTGATCAGAGCCATGGGTGCATCTACGTTTACGGCCCACATAGTATCCCAGGAAGTGATATTTTCTGATAAGAGTGGAGCAGGCTCATATACCCCTGCATTATTTACCAACACCGCCCACTTTATCTCTTCCTGAATCAATTGATTGCAAAGGCTATGTGTTTTTGCTCGTACCGACAAATCAATCGGATAGATTGGAAATACCCCCTCAGGATACAAATTATGTAGCTTAGCTTGCAAAGCTAGTAAGTCTTCTTCAGATCGAGCAACCATTCCTACGTTACAACCAGCATCAGCAAATGCCATTACAATTTGCTGGCCAATCCCTTTAGTTGCTCCCGTTACTAATGCATATGTTGATAAGTTGGTCATTGCTATTTTTATTTCTGATAAAAGTTATGGCTACATCCCTCAACCCAATTGAATATTGGTTTGTTCTCGGGTGAAGGATGTAGAAATACACTATTGTTTCTATTTTCCCTTGAATTCATCTACTTTTGCGTCGCACAGCATTTTCCAACTGTTTTAAAGGCGGAAGCTAATTAAAATATGATAGTCATTTCTTTTCTACGCTCTTTTGGGCAATATCTGATGATGTTAGGGTCTGCTTTTTCCCGTCCGGAAAACCCATACATGTATTACCGGGAGACCATGCGTCAAATGAATGACATTGGCATTGGTTACTTGATTATTGTATGCCTGATCTCCTTCTTTATTGGTG
>JABSSK010000452.1 GCA_013214265.1 Saprospiraceae bacterium
TATTAATATAAACACCGTCATTAGAGCTTCCTGTTATAGAAGTATTGCTATGAGATAAGGTGATATTAACAGTGGCATCGTTTTTGGCGTCAATCTTAATTCCAGAACTACCGCCTAATATATATGTCTTTTCTTCAGATAGGTTAATGTCGACAGCGGCATTTGCGTTTGTTATTGGATTTCCGAAGTAGTTATACCCATATGAAGAAACAAATACGCCATCCCCTGATGCAGAGGCAATGTTGGCTCCGTCACCAGATAAGGTTAAAGTCAAGTTTGTATCACCACTTTGATTATATCCATAACTTTTTACATAAATCCCATCCCCTGCTGTAGAGGTAATACTGGACCCATCACCAGATAAGAGCACTGTTAAATCATTATCATATCCAGGCTGATAATTGTTTGCATAAAATAGAATACCTTGTGTCGCCCCTGTAATGTTGGTGTTGTCACCCGATAAAGTAACAACGCCATCCATTCCATTATAACTATAAGCATCTATACCAAAATTATTTACTCCTATAATACTTGCGTCATCCCCTGATAAGGTCACAGACAAATCATAACTACCAAAGTAATCATAGACGCGAACGCCTGTCCTTCCTGTAATATAAGTATTGTCCCCTGATAAAGTGATAAAGGTATCAGTATCATAAGTATAAACCGCTGTATTGTTGGAGGAAGCTAAATATGAAGAATCGCCAGATAAATCAAGATTTTGAGAACCATATCTTTGATAGACAGCATTTCCTCCAGATGAATCAAGCCGGGAATTATCACCCGCTAATTCTATCGAGACTTTATCTATAAAGTAAGCATAAACTGAATCGTCATTAGAATTAATCTCAGAATTATCACCTGAGAGAGTTACAGTTAAACTATCACCATTAGGAATAGTAGTAGTATCATCATAAACATAAATCGCCTTACCACTAGTGTTCCTGATGGAGGAACTTTCACCTAAATTAATATTAAGTAATGCATTTGCCTCATTTGCACGTATTGTATTATTATCGTCGCTTTGTATGGTCGCACTATTGCCCAGCGTAATTACTGCAGATTCAAGATCTACCGCATAATCACCTGACACATTTATATTAGCGCCCGCATCTAAATTTATCGTGGCAAAAACACCAGGTGTTCCATCGCCGACTACGCTTGTCTGATCACCACCAGCTACGCTACATGTTATTGTATCGCCATTATCTGGAGAGGCCACGCTGCCTGTTCCTGCTGTCACGGAACAATCCGCTTTTGCTGCATTAAATCCACCCATCGCAAATAATGTAGGCGAGATCAACATCGTTGTTGTTAAAAATAAATGACGATTTTTCATATTTATACCTACAAGGTTTATGTATTGAAATTTATTTGAAACATTTTATTGTAATTTCTAAAATTAGGCTAGTTTTTTCCATGGCTAATGAATTTCTTTTTCTTGCGATTCAATTAATTTACAAATTAGTATATGTTTTTATTAAATTTTGAGGTTCAATTATGAGTAATGTTCATATTGTTGGAGATACGCCTGAAAAGAAAGAGGATCAAATCAACCCATTTAATTTGAATCTTTCCAGCGAATTACGCCTTTGGCTTAATCAAGAATCATTGAGCCTAGCCTTTACAACGTATGAAGCAGGTAAGTTGGTTATCATTGGACCAGGCCTTCAAGGTGGAACTATTTGCACTGAGCGGAATTTTGAACGATGTATGGCTCTCCATATCGAAGATGAATCCAATATTTGGATTTCTACACATCATAATATATGGCAACTAGAAAATGGTTTAGAAAAAGGGCTCTATTTTGAAAAACAATGGGATCGTGTCTACCTTCCTAGATCATCATTTGTCACAGGAGGCGTTGATGTTCATGATATTATGCGTGCAAATGATGGGTTTTTATATGGTGTGATCACTGGATATAACTGTATTGCACGAATTACCCAAACAGAAAAAGGAAGCTTTTCTCCTTATTGGAAACCAGAATTCATCGATCAAATTATTGGACAAGATCGATGCCATTTAAATGGTATGTGTTTAGATAATGGTGAATTAGCATATGTTTCGCTAGTGGGGCAATCGAATGAGGCAAATGGATGGCGTAAGCACAAAAATGATGGGGGTATGATTATTGATATGAGGACAAATGAAGTTATAGCTTCAGGTTTGTCTATGCCTCATACTCCGAGACTATACAATGGATATTTATGGTTTTTAGAAGCCGGCCGAGGTTATTTATGCAGAATTGATTTAGAAACCAAGAAAATTGAGAGAGTTTTGTGGCGTCCAGGATTTCTTAGGGGGCTTCGCTTTTATAAAAATTATGCGCTAGTATGCTGTTCAGCACCGAGAGATAAAACTTTCAACGGTCTCCCCCTAGACAAAGAGCTCCAAAAAAGAAAAGAAAAAGCACAATGTTCTATCGATATTATTAGTTTAAAAACAATGGAAGTAATGCATAGCATTTTTATAACCGGAAATGTTCAAGAGGTATATGATGTTGCGGTATTGACAGATTGTCGGCAGCCTCTCCTTTATGGATTGATGAAAGAAGATATTAGAAAAATTGTTGTTTTAGGGCCAGACCATTCCGTTAAAATAAATAAATGAATTCTGGCGCACACCCCTTATTATAGGTGTCCCTTGCCAAATAGCTACAAATAAATCTATGTTCATTTTGATAGCCCCCTGTAAATTCTTTATTAGTTTCTATTTGTCGAAAGCGCATGAACTCAGGCTATTAATTAACGCATTTTCAGCATTAATTTTGCATGTTGATGTTGTGCCCTAACCCGAGTGAGTGAGCGGCAGTTTAAAGATCACCATGTCCATCAGCGGATAGAGATACTTCTCTCTTGGATATAGATTACTGATATTGACGATCTTATTGAGAAACGCCTGAAAGCGGATATCGTATTCTAACCTTTCATACGCACTTTTACGCGGTATGATTTTTGACCTTTCGCATTTTTACGTTCTTCAATGACAACCATAATTTTTTCCTATATTCAATATTAAAAAATAACAGCAAAAAGTTAATTTTTACTGCAAAATCAAATAGTTAAGGAGTGCTGAGTTTTATTACTGTGCTTTATTGTCACTTATAGAACAGGTGCTAAAGCAGACTAAAGAGTGTATTTCAGCAGCTTACTGTCCCATGAGTGTCCCATGGACAAATTTTGTCCCAAGGGAGATTTTAAAATTAACGCTAAGTGATTGATTTTATTGGTGCGGGTGGTCGGACTCGAACCGACACGTCCGTAAGGACACCAGATTTTGAGACCTTGAAAATCAAAATAACACAAAACAGGAAAACAAAATACAATATTAATAACAATAAGTTAAGGCAATTTATTGTTGTGTCTTCTTCTCAGATATTGAGTGTTTTTGATATCAAGTGCACCAAATTTGCACCAAGCCCCCAACGGGGTACTCCAATTATTGAAATGAAAACACGCGCCCACCCGTTCAGAAAAATTTGCAATTTTTGTTATCAACAAGTAATATATTTTCTATAATTAAATGCTTAGTTTAATGAAATAAATTTCTTCCATTATTGCAAAAACCCTTAACGAAAATCTATTCGTTAAGAGATGTTTTTGTATGGAAGGAAGTTACATGAACTTAAAAGATCAAGCC
>JABSSK010000453.1 GCA_013214265.1 Saprospiraceae bacterium
AGTTTACCCTACAAACTTATACCCAACCCCTCGGACAGAAAGGAAGAACTTTGGTTGTTTAGGGTCTTTTTCGAAATACTTTCTAAAGGATAAAATGAAATTATCGATCGTTCGAGTTGACGGGTACACATCATATCCCCAAACCGATTGTAATATCTGTTGTCTGGAAACGACCTCATTCCTGCGATCCACCAAGAGTTTAAGCAGCATAGCTTCTTTCTTTGTGAGGGTAAATTCCCGGGTATTTCCTTGCGCTTCGTAAGTAATGAAGTTGACGGAATTATCACCGAAGGAATATAATTCCGGGCTATTCTCTGGAGCTTTACTTGTACGTTTGATCAGATTATTGACACGAAGCAGAAGTTCTTCGAGAACAAAAGGTTTGGTCAAATAGTCATCTCCTCCTTTTTTGAGACCCAAAATGCGATCCTGAGAAGCATCTTTTGCTGTCAAGAATATAATGGGTACATCCATATTGGTAAGGCGGATCTGCTCACAAATCTGGAAACCATCCACTTCAGGTAACATTACATCGAGTATGATAAGATCAAAATGTTGTTCCTTAAAATATTTCATAGCTTCCTTACCGGAGACGGCAGCTACGACTTCATATTCTTCTAGTTCGAGGTTGAATTTGACTACATCGCGGATATTTTCTTCATCTTCAACCAACAGGATGCGATTCATGCCCTATAGTTTTGAATTAAACTTAATTTACAGGATATAATGACACAACGCATTTTAAGGGTAAAGGTTTTAGCTTGCTCTTCGCGAGATATCAAATGGTTCGGCTGCTTTATTTTTGACGGGTAGTTGTATGCTAAAGATCGTTCCATGAGGTTTGTTATCCAAAACGTTGATTCTACCTTGATGTGCTTTGATAATTTCAGCCACGATATATAAACCTAGGCCAGTACCTTTAGTTTTGCGGGTATCCTCATTACCAATTCGGTAGAATTTCTCGAATATTTTTTTCTTCTCTTTATCATCAATGCCGATACCGTTATCAGCAATTTTTAGAATAATTTGATCTTTTACAAAGGAAAGGTAGGTTTGGATCTCGGTTGATCCAGTACTGTATTTTATGGCATTCTCTAATAAGTTGATGGCTACAGAAGTCATTCCGGTTCGATCGGCGTGAATGATAGGAATATTGCCATCTTGGATATAACTAAATTTGAAGGTGGGGTGCTTATGCCGAAGTTTATCCAGAATATCTTCGATAAGTTCTGCTAAATCTAGATTTTCTCGATGTGGCTGGTATGCGGATTCGAGCTTAGCCGATAATAACAGATTACTTACCAATCCGTTCAGGCGTTTGGTATCATTAAGGGCATTATTTAGCAGGCGTTCCTTAATCTCTTGCTTGATGGTACCTCGTTTTTGCATAGTCTCCAAAATCAGCTGGATGGATGCAATAGGAGACTTGAGCTCGTGGGTTATGGATAACAGAAAATTACGCCTTTGCCGAGCAGCCATCATTTCTTTATGGTAAGAGCGATTGATCAGATAAAGACCAATCAGTAAGCTGCATACAAAAACAACGGCTTCACCCAGAATCATGGAGGTTTGGGTCTGGTATTTGTCTTTAAGTTCAAGATAGGTAGCAGTTTGGTAAAACTCTGATGAACTGGACACTCTGCCTTCAGCAACCATTCCAATTAATAACAGTTCTCGTTTGGCATAAAATGCATCCTTGTTTTTCTCGTATAACACAACGGACCACCAGATATAAGCCAGCAGCATATAAGCAATAACAATATAGGACAGGAGCCTTAGTCTAATATTTCTTGCGTGTTCCATTCCCAAGTGTTTAGCGGTGGATTATATCCATGACCTCAATAATAATACGAGCTGCGTAGTCAAGATCTTGGATGGAATGCGCAGCACTTACAAACCCAACTTCATAACCTGATGGACCTAGGTAGATGCCTCGTTGCAGTAAATGATGGTGTAGTATTTTAAACTTCTCCATACTCTGAGGGTCAATTTGATCTGCACGTAAGATTCGGTCTTTTGCGAAAGCAATCCAAAAGATGGAACCAATCTGCTGCATTTGTACCGGATAACCTCTGGCGGAGGTGTGGTCTTGAATGGTAGCTACAAATTGTTGGGTCTTATTATCCATACTTTCGTAAAAACCTGGCTGAAGGAGCTCTTGTAGTGCTGCATACCCAGCAGCCATAGCTACCGGGTTGGCACTAAGCGTGCCAGCTTGATAGACTGGCCCTTCGGGCGCAATGTACGACATGATATCGGTTCGAGCGCCGTAGGCACCAACCGGCATTCCTCCGCCGATGATTTTTCCAAAAGTGATGATATCAGGCTGAATATTGTAATAGCCGGCGGCCCCTTCAAATCCAATACGAAACCCAGAAATGACCTCATCGAATATCAATAATACATTGTGTTTATATGCTTTTAGGCGTAAACATTCCAGAAATGATTTATCCTGTAATAGTAATCCGTTATTGGCAGGTATGGGCTCCACAATGATGCAAGCAATATCATGGCCATGTTTTTGGAGGGTATGTTCTAATGCTTCCTGATCATTTAAAGGAATAACTAAGGTTTCCTGAGCAAAGCTTTGGGGGATCCCAGCTGAAGTACTGACTCCGAAGGTCGCTAGTCCAGAACCAGCTTTAACTAAAAGAGAGTCGACATGACCGTGATAGCAGCCATCAAATTTAAGAACCTTACTTTTTCCGGTAACTCCTCGAGCCAATCGAATGGCTGACATGACCGCTTCTGTGCCGGAACTTACGAAGCGTATTTTATCGAGATAAGCGTGATTATCAATAATAAGTTTTCCTAGTTCATTACCCAGGCGGGTAGGGGTACCAAAGGAAGTACCTTTGCTGACTGTCTGGATAACCTTTTCACGAACCGAAGGATGATTATGACCCAGAATGAGTGGCCCCCACGAACAACAAAAATCAAGAAACTCGTTACCATCTTCATCTGTCATGCGGCTTCCCTGACCCTGTTTTATAAAGAGTGGTGGTCCAGAAACGGATTTGAAAGCCCTCACAGGTGAATTTACACCTCCTGGGAAATAGTTTTGAGCTTCCGCGAATAATTCGGAAGAGGTATGGCGATTCATCTCTTGTGTAATATCCATGCTAATGTTTTAGTAATCTAGGTCCTGCACTAACTTTTATAACTTCTGCGCAAAATTACGTATTTGTTTTGGCCTCTTTTTAACCTCTGCGTCAATAATACCGAATCAAACAAATTGATTTTTTTAAACCAATATGGTTTTTGTTGCATATATTTGTATATACCATATTTGATTTGGTTTGTTTTTTGAATATTATCGAAAATAGTAATAGGAGACCATGGGTAAATTATCAGAGACAAAAGTACAGATGGTAGCGCTGAATTATCTGACACAAAAGTATAGGCGAAAAGCAAAAAGAAATAGGGTGTTTGCTGATATTGAAGTTCGGACGCGTCGGGAAGCAGGCGGTGGAAGGGCTGATGGTTTGCTTGCTTATCGCAATTTTTGGGGGGGCTTACGCGTCGTTTCTATGGAAGCTAAATCATATAATACCCTAGGTGCCATTCGTCCTCGGCTTAGCTATAAATTACTTTTGTGGAATTCTCTACGAGCGGGTTTACTTATTTGTTTGCTTTCAGGA
>JABSSK010000454.1 GCA_013214265.1 Saprospiraceae bacterium
ATTTTTTTTTACCGTAATATTTATTAGTCAACTGAACATTGCTCAATCCGCCAATGACGAATCAGCGGAGAATGTCATTATTGAGAGCAAAATACTTTCTGAATCCAGAGAATTACTCGTTTCATTACCCAAGAATTACTCAAGTCAAAAAAAGTACCCCGTGTCTTATGTCCTGGATGGAGAATCATTGTTTGAGGGACACAAGGACGTTGTCAATTACCTCTCCGAAAAGAATGTTATCCCAGAAATGATTGTTGTGGGAATTGTTAACAAGAACAGAAGCTCGGACCTTACTCATGTTTCAGATTCTACAAGTAATTTTCAGCCAAACGGCGGAGGACAAAACTTTGAATCTTTCATTGAAGATGAACTTATTCCATATATAGATTCGGTCTATTCAACAGCTCCATTTCGAGTATTAACCGGACACTCGATAAGTGGGTTGTTTGCAACAAGATTAGCTCTTAATGGTCCGGATATGTTTAATGCTTTCTTGATTATTGATCCAGCAATATGGTGGGCAGAAATGGAAGTTCTTAAGAATAGGAAAACGGAGCTCGTTTATTCAAAACTTAACGATAAAAAGTTATTCCTAGGCATTGCTAATAGTCTTCCTTCTAATATTGAATCAATTGAAACAGCTTTGAAAGATACCACGAACGCTACCTTAGGAATTCGTTCAGTTTTTAAATTTAAAGATTTACTAAACAGAAGGAATCCAGAAAAAACATTTTGGAGGAGCCAATTTTATGAAAACGAAAGTCATGGAACCATCCCGTTCATTAGCACCTATGACGGATTTAAGTATATTTTCAATTTCTTCAAAAGGCCTTCCTTTCAAACATTAACAGATAATTCTCCGACTATTCTGGATGATCACTACAAGATGCTTTCAGAAAAAATGGGATATACTATTCTCCCTCCAGCTTATGATTTAAGTGGACTTGCTTGGAGATGTACGGAATTAGAAAAGAATCATGACCTTGCCTACTTGTTCCTTGAATTGTTCCTAAAGTACTATCCGGATGACCCAATGGCATATATGCAAATGGGGCAGCATTATGAATTAATTGGCCAAAACGAAAAAGCACAGGAGTATTATCAAAAAGGAATTGAGCTTGGATATGACCCAAATGAAAATAATAACTGATGACAACAAAAAATAAACAGCATTAAAACGCCTGTTTATTCAAAACGTTGTAGCCAATTAGAACGAACACAATAAATAATGACCAGACTACTAATAATCGTAATTATACTGAATCAATCATTGAATTGTTTCGCACAAAAACCAACAAATGAACTGAGAGCTAAAATTGATTCAATTGTAAATCCATATATAAAGCAATACTCAATTGTGGGAATGTCTATTGGAATTGTTGATGATACAGAGAGTTATACGATTAATTACGGTAGCACCTCGAATAAAGATGGGTTTTCAGTCACGGATAGTACAATGTTTCATATAGCCTCAATTACGAAAGTTTTTACGGCAACTGCTATAATGCAGTTTGTAGAACAAGGGAAACTTTCTTTAGACGATAAACTTGTTGACATTTTACCAGACTTTAAACTAAAAAGCAAAGAATACGATAAGATTACAATTAAACATTTACTTACGCATACTTCAGGCTTGCCATGGACAAATAAGCAAACAAATCTGCCTAATGACAGCACTTCGATTCCACTTTTTATCAAAGGCTTACAAAAGATTAAATTGAATTTTAAGCCTGGAGCAAAATTTTCGGGGGATACATACAGTAATATTGGATTTGATTTATTGGGAATAGTTGTTCAGAAAATTTCCAACCAACCTTTTCACGAATACATTTATCACAATGTTCTTTCCAAGGTTGATATAAACCAGGCAACTTACTTCTATGAAGAAATAGATTCTTCAAGATTAGCTCTTCCCCAAGTTGTTGCAGGAACATCAAAAAGAATCGAGAGATTTAATCTTTACCGAATAGACGACAAGAAAAATCCAATACTGAACGGTCAGCCTTTGGAATTAAGAAACTATGAAACCTATGGGGAACCATATATTGACAATCCAACAGGTAATTTAATTACAACCTCTACTGAATTAAATAAGTGGACAAAGTATTTGATTCAATTAAATAATGGAACTTCAAATAACTCAGAAAATATAATAGAAAGAAAGACTTTAAAACATATGTGGACGGCTACTGAAGCTATTCCTGAATATAAAATTTCACTGGGCTTAACTTGGTGGATTTTTGACAACTCTGATTTGGGTAGATACATTTGTCATTTTGGAAATAATCCAGGATTTTGTTCAATTCTGTTTATCTTTCCTGATCAGAATTTTGGAATAAATATATTGTGTAATGGGATGTTTGCGCAAGAGGCTGTGTATAACCAAATTCCACTTGAAATAGCAGGCTTAATAATGAAAAAATAACTGGCTACAACAAAAAATATAAATAATAGGCTTGTACCTCACCTACTATTCATATTTAAACCGTTGTAAAGCATTAAAATAACATGCAGAGAATAGATTACGGAGATATAAATAAGTTTTTAGTTTCAATTGTAATTGTTCTGATTGGACTAGCCTTATTGACTCCTTACCTCTATATGAAAGAAGACTTTGGTCTTTATTTGTCAAAAGAGCAGATTACGGAGTTTGAAGAACCTATTCAATCTTTGATTTCAAATAAGCAAAACCAAATTTCCAAAATTCAAAAAATAATACCTTGGACATCTCTCGGACTTTTTGTCTTAGGACTCACCTCTTGTATTATTGGACTAGTTCGTTGGTTTAAGAGACAATCGAAAATTGATGAAAAATTTGATAAAGAAATTAAAAAATTAGATTTAGAAATTGAGACTTTAACACCTGAAGAGAAAATTGAGAAGGCAAAACAAGAAGTAAAAGAAATCGAATTAGCGGAACAGTTAGAATCAACAGCACCTATTGTCCCAAATACTTCTAGTGCCAATAAACCATATTTGGATTATATGCGAATTGAGCAGGGCTTAACTCAACTTTTCACAAACTATAAAAGCCCAAATTTTGAAATTTACTCAGAACAAAGACTTGGTAAAAGATTCTATATAGATTTATTGTTAAAAGCTAAGTCAAAAAAGTTCTCTGACAGAATAATAGAAATTAAATATTTCCGAAATCAATTCCCTCTTTCTAGTATTCAACGTGCAATCCATCAGCTAAATACTTACATATCTTATTATAAAGAAAATGCTAATAAGCAGGTTGTGCCTATTTTGTTAATTGTATACAAGAAAGATAATATATCAGAAGAACGATTAACAGGTTATAAGGAGCGAATTTTTGTTTTCGCTTCTGATATTCCCAACCTTAATAGATTAAAAGTTGAATTTATTGCAGAAGAAAATCTCAGTGAATTTGATGTTAGTAAACTTTTAAAAAGATAAACGCTTTACAACACGGTGTATAGTGCATACCCTTCGGGATACGCACCATACACAAAACGTTAGAGGCCATAAAATTTTGATATCGCCTGAGCAACTTGACAGAATTTAAAACAGATTAAGCCTTGCCACAAATAGCCCGAAACTGGCTTACACTAGCCCATCAACAAAAGGCTACGCTGAAAGGATGGGTGACTCGTCACAAGTTGTGCCCAT
>JABSSK010000455.1 GCA_013214265.1 Saprospiraceae bacterium
TGGTACAGCATTTGCTGTGCTTGGCGGTCCTGTCGTTTACAAGCAGCTATAAGATCTTTTTCTTCCATGAAGGCTTCTTTGCTGTATCAGTATAAGGTTTTTCTGGAAGGAAAGATGTGCTATTTTCATTTTTTGGTGTAAGGCCAACTTCTTTTTTTTGATATAGCATACTTATTACAAGATAAATTCCTTTTTCTAATAATGATTTATGCTGTTCTGAAACAATCAACCCCCATGAAAGTGTTTTATGATCCTGTAAATACAGTTAACTTAGTAGGCATAAATCGTAAAGGTTCCTGGGCCTTCTTATTTTTCTAGCGTTAAAATTCTTTGCGGAATGAAATTAGTGAACAACCGCTTTAGACTTTCTGGTGGTGTTGACCCTCTGGAGTTGGTGGATCAGTACTAAGCTCCTTTGTATGTATACGATACCGATATCATCCGACAAAAATACAATCGGATGGTGAATGCGTTTCAGGTACCCAAGCTCCAGTTGCTAGATGCGTGTAAGGCGTTGTCAAATATTAATATCCTGCGCTACCTACGCCAGTTAGGAGCAGGGTTGGATACCGTCTCCATTCAGGAAGTAGAGATGGGCCTGCATGCTGGTTTTAGCCCGCAAGATATTGTGTATACTCCCAATTGCGTGAGCTTGGAAGAGATTGAAGAAGCGGTAGCTCTTGGGGTGCGTATCAATATTGATAACACGTCGATCCTGGAGCAGTTTGGTCAGGCACATCCCAACTATCCAGTATGTATTCGCATCAATCCCCACATTATGGCGGGCTTAAACGCTAAGACAGCGGTAGGGCATATTGATTCCAAATTTGGAATTTCATTTCATCAAATGCCTCTGGTGCACCGTATTGTTAAAGCTACAGGCCTTACCATTGAGGGTATTCATATGCATACCGGATCCGGAATTTTAGATGCGGGGGTATTTTTACAGGGTGCTGAAATATTATTTTCTATCGCAAAAGACTTTCCGGATCTCACTTACCTCGATTTTGGTAGTGGATTCAAAGTTCCTTATCGGGATGGGGACGCCGAAACGGACATAGAAGATCTGGGGGAAAAGATTTCTGAACGCTTCCATGCATTTTGTCAGGAATATGGACGTGATATAACCCTCACCTTCGAACCAGGGAAGTACTTGGTGAGTGAAGCAGGGTACTTTTTTACACGAGTCAATGTTATTAAGCAAACCACCTCAACCGTATTTGCGGGTCTGGACTCTGGCCTGAATCATTTGATCCGACCTATGTTATACGATGCCTACCACGAGATTTCCAATGTGTCAAGGCCAATGGGTAAACCCCGGTTTTATACGGTAGTAGGTTACATCTGCGAAACCGATACTTTCGGAATCAATCGACGAATTCCGGATATACAGGAAGGGGATGTTCTGGCCATCCATAACGCAGGAGCCTATTGTTACAGTATGGCTTCTAACTACAACAGCCGATTTCGCCCAGCAGAAGTTATGGTGCATAATGGGCAGGCACATCTCATTCGGCAACGCGAAAAAATGGAAGATTTAATGCGCAATCAAATTGAGGTCCATTTACCGGAAATGGTGCGCAAATAGGTCAGGTTTCAACCAACGTCAAAGTAGACGATAAAACGTCTTGAATGCGGGTCAGATGACTTGCTTGCAAATACGTCTGGCCCAACACCATGCGAAGGGTCATATGCCCATTGACTCGGGTATGGGTCAAGTAAAGTTGGCCAGAGTCATTGATATAGCGAAGCCATTTTTCATTAGAGGCATCCAATTCATCTTTGGACATATCTGGATCATAAAACCGGAAGCAGGTTACATTTAGGAAAGGAGGTACCACCAGTTCCAGATCAGGATGGGCTTCAACCCACTCCGAAAACTGCTGATTGAGCCTAATATGTGCCCTCAAAGTAGTTTGAATACCTTGCAGGCCGTATCCTCTAAGCACAAACCAGAGCTTGAGCGCTCGGAAGCGGCGCCCAAGTGGAATACCCCAGTCTCGGTAATCATTCACCTGGCCTCGGGTTCTTGTTTTCAGATATTCGGGTAGGATTTCAAAGGTCTTAATCAGGATGTCGGCATCTTTTACATAATAACCTGTACAGTCAAAATTGGTAAATAACCATTTGTGCGGGTTGAACACAAAGCTATCTGCTTTTTCGATACCCGTTATCATCCACTGATATTCTGGCAGTAACAGAGCCGTACCTGCGTAGGCTGCATCAATATGGTGCCAGATATCATATTTTTCGCAAATTGCACTGATCGCCTCAATGGGATCAACCGCAACGGTGCTGGTGGTTCCCACGGCTGTCACCACACAACAAGGTTGGTAACCCTGATGTAGATCATCTATAATTTGTGCTTCCAATAAGTCCGCACGCATAGCCAATGCTTCGTCGACATCAATTTTTATCAGATTTTGCCGCCCTATTCCGGCGATTTTGACCGACTTTTCAATAGACGAATGCGTTTGGGTAGAACAATAGACCCGCAAATTTGGCGGTACGCCTTTTTCGTTGGCTTCAAATGCGGTTGGTTTTTCTCGGGCGGTGAGGATAGCTACTAAAGTTGCACTGGAAGCAGTATCCTGGATGACCCCTTCCCAATGGGCAGGTATACCCATCTTGCGCGCCAGCCAGTCCATCATTTTTTCTTCGAGCTCTGCCGCAGCGGGCGATGTTTCCCAGATCATACACTGTGCACCGAGGGCTGCGGTAATCATTTCCGCATAAACGCTTTCTACAGAGCTATTGGCGGGAAAATAAGCATGAAAATGCGGATGCTGCCAATGGGTGATGCCAGGTAAAATAATTTTATCAAGATCTGCCATGATTGTAGCCAGGGCTTCCCCTTCCGTTGGCATATCATCGGGCAGTTGACTAATGATCGCACCTGGCTGTACCGGCGACTTTACAGGCAGGTGTTCTAATTCCGAAAAATACTGGTGTATCCAATTCGTTATTTGATCAACATAGTCTTTAAATTCGTGGCGAGCGATCATAGTCAGACGTGAGTTTTTAATAGGTAAAACGTTCTTTGGATTGCTGCGTTCCAGATGCCCTGCACTGAAATAAGCATTACCAATAGGAAGGTATGAAATTAGTAAGGTGTACGCTAAAATAAATGCAATGGTTTTGTTGCGATATTACATAGTATTATTCGAGCTACTTGTATTGCAATAGAGAACCAATTCATTTTAATACCTTAGTTCTCTGAATTACATAGTAGCATCAATAGGGTCTCAGAACCGTCACTTTGATCAGTAAATTTATCATAATGGCTAAAGGGTGTATTTCCTTAATTGTTCTTTTGTTTGTGTGTGGCAGCCTGCTGGGGCAAACGGCTGAAGGAACATGGTTTCGTCAGGGCATCTATCAATTGGAGAAATTGCAGGTGTCCAGCGGATTTATAACGGTGAGTAGATATAGCCACTTACGTCTGTCGGATGATAGCCTAACCCAGAAAGAGCCAGCCATGTCCGGTGACGTATCTGCCTTACGTATTTTATTTCGGGATACTTTGGCTGCAGATATTGGTTGCTATATCATCCGACCCAACCCAGATTCCATAGATATCCGGATTCTCTATCAGAAAACATTTGGTCCCGGGATGATTGGATTTTTGCCTG
>JABSSK010000456.1 GCA_013214265.1 Saprospiraceae bacterium
CACTACCCCCAACCCCACATCCAGCAGCTAAGATATAAGAAGGCTTGTTGACATGGCCCCAGTTTAGTGTTTGCTCGATTAATTCAATTTGTGCTTCCTGATGATTGACTTTAGGGTTTTTATCGGCATAATAACCATGATGCATATGCTCCCCCCACATGCGTAACCACAGGTCGGTGGAGTGGTCATAAAATTGCTGTATACGTTGGTTTAGGTTCTGACTCATAGTATCGATATAATAAGGCCAGCAATAAGTAGGATAATTAGGCAGAGAGCTAAGATTTGATGCCGGTTCAGCCGTTCTAAATCCGCACCTTCTCGCCCAAGTATGGCTGCTTTTACGTATCCAAAAAGGGCTGCTGGGATAAAACCAAAACCGGCCAGCGATCCGAGTAAAACTCGCCAGATAAGTAGCAGGCTTCGGCCAATACCCATTTTCTCGGGGGGTGGTGATTGGGAGGGCACATGCTTTACTGGTGGAGTATAGTCGAGTGGTTTCGTACCTAGAAGTGCAAGCCCATACTCAGATTCACCGCCAAACCAGTGGGGGCGGATATAGCTGATTTTTATATTTTCAAAACCAGCATCTTCATACCATTTCAAGTATTCCGCTTCGGTCGGAAATAGCATCCAAGTATTGGCCAGCCAGCGACCTAAAGGGTGCTTGGGTTCTAACGGGCCAATCATTAAGGCTTGTCCTCCCGGTTTGATTACCCGAATGGATTCCTGTATGCCCTGATCCGGATTAGGCCAGTATTCAATGCTTCCCGCTGATACGTACCGATCAAATGTATTGTCTTCGAACGGAAGGTTTTCTGCATCACCCAGCAGGAATGTACAGCCTTGTAATTCGGCTTTCTTTTTAGCGTGAGCCATTTGGTGCGGACTTTGATCGAGGCATGTAACCTGTTGGGCGGGCACCCGCTTTACTATTCCTTCCGTATTAAATCCGGTACCAGAACCTACATCTACGACTTGTAAATTGGGTGGCGACCAGTCCATTAAATCATGGGATACATCCCGCATAGGTACAGTCCAGAATAGTGGATTAACCAGTTTGTCATAAAAAATGGATAAAAATCGGTAAAACCAATAGGCTTCTTTTTTGTGTTGAACCAAGCGCATATACGGTCATTTAGGTGTGATGGGATCGGTTGTTTAGAGGGGATTGGGGCAAGGTGCCTTCCCAAGCTACATGGTCAATAGTTGTGACCGGGCATATGCTTTCACAAAGCATACAAGCAATATCACAAGGGCGATCCACAGAAATAGTGTCGAATGGACTGATAAATGGCTCTGGCTGTGGGCATATGGCTACACAGGCCCCACAATTTATGCAGGCATTCCAACCTATATTAAAAAGCACGGGTGAACGTTCTGACATTTTATTATATCTTTTTGTATTCCGAATCGGGACTAAAGTAACCGGCCATCGTTTGGAAGAGCCTCTTGTCACGAGTAGGAATATCTTTTTCACGAAAAATATCCGTTTTGACTTCGTAGAGTTTCCACATTTTATTACCCAGTTTTTGTAGCCAGGCATCTTGATAGGCTTTTAAATCAGCAGCTCTGGTGGGGCGATCGTGTTTTAAATGATCCGTCAAAAAGCGAGCAGCAATATACCCACCACTCAAAGCGGTATGGATACCACCACCGGTGATGGGGTTTACATGTCGAGCGGCATCACCGACGAGGATCATCTGGTCAGCGTATTGTGTACGTAATGGAGAAGCCAACGGAACGCCACCACCCTGCACTTCAAGGATGCGGCAATCGGAGAAACGCTTTTTGAAAAAAGAGGATTCCATAAAGTGTTTTAAGTGCCACTGTGCATCACGTTTGGTTAAGGTAGGAATAACGCCCAAGCCAATTTCTGCATATCCATGCCCTTTGGGAAAAACCCAAGCATAACCACCGGGCGCCCATTCGTGGCCCGTAATAATTTCTAATAATCCATCCGTAGGAACTTTATCAACAACAAATTGTAAGCAACTGGCTAATTCATTAATGCGGATATGGGTACGAAGGCCAGCCCATTTCCCAACTTGTGACATCAAGCCATCAGCACCTACCACCAGCCGAGCTTTTATATGCTGGGTCTGATTATAATGCCGTACGGTAACCGAACAATAGTGATCATCTAGGGGCTGATAAGCAATACCCTCCGTTTTTAGCTGTACTGTAACTCCAGCTCGTTCTGCCTGGGTCATCAGGTAACGGTCGAACCGACGCCGATCCACCACATAGCCTAGTGGGACTTGTGACTCTCCGGCACCATACTCATCAGGTTTGAGCTGGCGATAATCAATTTTAGTACACTTTCCCGCTTCATTGTAAATGCCAAAACCGTAGATGGCTTCTTGGATAAACTCCTCTGAAATCGGAACACCTACTTCCTCAAGCGCATGGCGGCTCACCGCTCCTGAGCATTGAATCGGGGCACCTAATTCCTGGCGCTTATCGAGTAATAAAACAGAAATTCCTTCCTGAGCAAGCCATCTGGCAGTAGTAGAGCCTGCGGGTCCTGAACCAATGATAACAACGTCGAAACGGCTTTCAGACATAAGGTGTAGTATATTTTAACTGCTGCTAATGTTTTTCGGATAACGCATTTGGAATATAGCGAAAAAATGAATGGAAAAATGATTGATTATAATGAAGTGGTCCAAAATCTCCACTTTATGATGGTATGCAAATCTGGTTTGAACCAATAAAAAAAGGAGCAACCACCGAAGTGGTTACCCCTCACACTATGAAACACTATATCTTTATATTATTCTTCGTTTAGCGAAGAATAAATGAGGTATAGCCGTGAGTTTTAAAGCTCAGGCTACTGAACAATTCAAATGTAAGAGAAGGATAATTTTCTAAGACTGGCTTAAACATTTACAATGTATTAATATATTTTCAATTTCACAAATGTATTTGCCTATGTGGTAGCAAAGGCTATGCCAAATTTCAATTTATTTGAAAAATATTTTACCATTCCACCATCCTTTTTCAATGGTAGCTTTATTTTTTTCATAAAATCGAATAGCGGGTTCATTCCAATCAAAGACCTGCCATTTAGCAAGTCTGCAATTGAGTTGTTGGGCTTTCGCTAAAAAAGCATCAAATAGTAACTGACCAATCCCTTGCTGCCGCATTTGTTCCCGCACCACAAAATCCTCGAGGTACATCATTTTACCTTTCCAGGTGGAGTAGGTGATATAATACAAACACATACCAACAACTTCCTTTTCCCTCTCCGCAACTAAGCATTGAAATATTCCTGCTTTAAAGTCTTGACGATAATCGTCAAGGGTAGCTACCAGCTCATGTTCTGCCTTTTCATAAATAGCTAACTCGCGAACTAGGTCGTGAATCGTAGGTAAGTCATCTTCCGTAGCTGTGCGTATGGTAGCATTCATAATTATCGTCTGATGGTGAATGTAGGAAAGGAAGTGGTTGAAGAAATGGGCTCGATCTCCACGAGATCTACTCGTGCTGAAGCGGGTCCGGAATAAGACCACTGGATGAGCTTTTGGCAATCTGCTCTATTACCTTGAATAATGGCATGTACCCTACCATCAGGCAGGTTTTCTACAAAGCCCATAACACCAAGTGCGTGCGCGTGAGCTTGCGGGGA
>JABSSK010000457.1 GCA_013214265.1 Saprospiraceae bacterium
TCATGTGCAAAATACCACAACGCCTACACTACTACTTCATGGTGAAAAGGATATGGATGTACCCATAACCCAAGCTGAAGAATTTTATATCGCCCTCAAAATATTGGACGTACCTGTGCGTTTTGTGCGCTACCCAAACGAAGGACACGGGATTCGACAACCCCAACACAGAGAACATTACTTCAAGGAAATCTTGAATTGGTTCGAAAAAAATATTAGATAATTCGGTCTCAGCTCCGCGGCATATCGGGTGCTGATCCGCCTCCTGTAAGTGGCTCAACCACCAAAATCCGCCCATCAACAATTTCAACTACCCTTACTGGCGATCCGACAGGCAAATGACGACCGTTGGACACCGCATCCACCTGATAGGGAGCAGATCGTAAATTAAGATGCACCTTACCTTTACCTCCCCTACCAGAAGGAATATATGCTAATACCTCACCTGTACTTTTTAAGGCCTGATCCATCTTGAACGCTTGATTGATGGCTCGTTGCTTTTTTTTGCGGAAACGGCTGATCAATTTAGGTAGACTAGCAGTAAACAAACCCACCAATACTCCAATCAATAATACAGTAGGCCATAATGGAATCCATAAATGCACCAGTATACTTGACCAACCCAAAAAAGTGAAAAACAATAGTACCGTCCGTGCATCACCGATACGGGGGAACTCCGATCTCTTACCAGAATCTTTACCTTGACCCAGAAAGCTCATTACCTCTAAAATCAGCAACAAACAAGTAGCAATGATTGCTATGCCCCATGATGCTTTTTCTATGGTATTGAGTTGATCCATATCAAGAATCAGCAGATAAAAATGCATAAATAGACTTTTGATCTAAAACAAAACAACTACTTAACAACAAAATAAGGCAAGTGCTGAGGGCATAGAAACTGGTTCGACCAACCTTCGTGTATCATCGCTTAACGACACCCAATCCCAGAAATTCATCTTTTTATTACAAATTACCCGAATACCTGCTTCATAGAGGTCTTAAAGTTCTTAACTTTGTAATGACTTTAGAACTTACGTTTTATCCTCCAGCCAAAATTATGTTCTTGGTTATTCTTGTGGTTTGGCAAGAAGAGGTTAAAACCTTTATTGCAGCAGGCTAATTCATAACAATGGTAGAAGTAAAATTATTCTCAGGCACGCAATCACAGTATCTAGCTGATAAAATTGCAGATTATTACGGGGATACCCTGGGGAAAATCGATGTTAATCGGTTTAGCGACGGTGAAATGCAACCTGTCATTAAAGAGTCGGTACGTGGTGCTTATGTTTTCTTTATTCAATCTACATATCAGCCAACAGATAATCTGATGGAATTACTGCTAATGATTGATGCTGCCAAACGGGCTTCCGCTGGATATATAACTGCAGTCATACCCTATTTTGGTTATGCTCGCCAAGATCGAAAAGATAAACCCAGAGTTCCTATCTCCGCCAAACTGATTGCCAACTTACTACAAGCTGCCGGCGCTGACCGTGTCATGACCATGGACTTTCATGCCGACCAGATTCAAGGCTTTTTTGACATACCCGTCGACCACTTAAAAAGTGAAGCTATCTATATTCCTTACTTACAAGAAACAGACTTATCCAATGTCACTTTTGCCTCTCCTGATGTAGGAGGTGTCAAAAGAGCACGCGTCTACGCCAAGCACTTCGGCCGTGACCTAGTCATCTGTGATAAATACCGAAAAAGGGCTAATGAAGTCGCTGGAATGACTGTAATTGGAAATGTTGAAGGCGCTGACGTAATCCTGGTCGATGACTTAGTTGATACAGCAGGTACCTTATGCCGGGCAGCTGACATCATCATTAAGAAAGGTGCAAAGAGTGTTCGCGCTCTGTGTACCCACCCAGTATTGTCCGGGAAAGCATATAATAATATCAATCAATCTAAACTGGATGAGCTCATTGTTTGCGACACCATCCCGCTTCATGGTAAATCCGATCGAATCAAAGTATTGTCAACATCAAAACTATTTGCTCGGGCTATCCGAAATACACATGAACACCGATCTATTTCTGCCTTATTCATTGAAGGATAAACAGCAGAAAACAAGGAAAATTTCTAAGTTAAAAACAACTAATGCAGCATATTTTGAAATAATTATTTAACTTTGCGCCTCCAAAATGGAACGTACTGGTAAAACGTTTTATTCAGTACCTATCAAATAAGTAGAGTTATATTAAAGCAATTGTCATGGAAATAGTTGCCGTAAACGGAATAGAAAGAGCACAAACAGGAAAGGCAAGTAGCCGCCAGTCACGCAGGGAAGGTCAAATCCCAGCCGTTTTATATGGTGGTAAAGAAGTAACCCACTTCAGTGTTGCACCCAACGATATAAAGACACTGATTTTTACGCCTGATTTCAAATTAGCTGAAATCACGATCAATGGTACCACTAGTAAAGCCATCCTGAAGGATTATCAGATGCACCCCGTTACAGATGCTGTAACCCACATCGATTTCTTGCGCCTAATTGAAGGTGTAAATGTAAAAGTAGACATTCCAGTTCGCTTCAAAGGATCATCTCCTGGTGTGAAGGTAGGTGGTAAACTCCAGCAGAATGTTCGCCGTGTAACGATCAAGACTACACCCGAAAATCTGGTTAGTGAATTGATGGTTGATGTTAGCAGTTTGCAGCTTGGTGAATCGATTCGTGTTAAAGATATCGAACCTAAAGAAGGCGTAGAAATTATGACCTCCCCTAGTATACCAGTTGGCACAGTTATCGTACCACGTGCACTCCGTTCTGCTGCCAGTGCAGCTGCAAAAGAGGAATAAAAGAAAAACATTCTTTACGGCATAAAAGGCACAGGAGCATGCTCCTGTGCCTTTTTTTTACAAATCTCTTGGTATAAATGCATCCATTTCCGTAGCTTCATTTTATTATGACAAACCCTTTACGCACCACAATGGTACAAGCAGACTTAGCTTGGGAAAACACCCAAGCTAATCTCAAACATTTTGACGAACTCCTACAACCTCTCCTGCCAGGAACAACCGATTTGATAATCCTCCCGGAAATGTTCACAACTGGCTTTTCCATGGCTGCCACCTCCCAAGCCCAACCAATGAACGGCATAACCCACCAATGGATGCAAACTTTGGCCGATCGCCTGGATTGTGCAGTAACAGGTAGCTTTATCTGTACTATAGAAGAGGGGTTCGTCAATCGGTTATTATTCGTAAAACCAAGAAAACCTTCGGAATGGTATGACAAACGTCATTTATTCACCCTAGCCGGTGAACATACCTCCTATCTACCCGGCCAAAAAAAATGCATTGTCGATTGGAAAGGATGGAAAATATGCCCCCTGATATGCTATGATTTGAGGTTCCCAGTATGGAGTAGAAATACCAACCATTATGACCTGCTCATCTACGTTGCCAACTGGCCAGATAAAAGAAGAAGCGCTTGGACTAGCCTTTTAGCAGCACGAGCCATAGAAAACCAGTCGTACTGTATCGGCGTCAATCGGGTGGGCCAAGATGAAAAAGGCCATCAGTATACTGGTGACTCCAGCATGTATGGCTACGCAGGCCAGTTAGGCACCCACCGAACCAACCAGGAAGCCATAGTAGCCCTCTC
>JABSSK010000458.1 GCA_013214265.1 Saprospiraceae bacterium
TGTTGACTAATTTCCTGATTCTCTTTTTTGGTAAAAGTGAGCCTTTCATCCTCACTAAACATATCGTCTCCATTAAAATCAATCCAACCACTCAGATATACATTGTCCCGGGATAATTGCGCGGTATCAATTGCGGTATAATCAATAACAATACAAGCCTCATAGCCAGGAACTAAAGGAGTTGGAAAACGTACTCCTTGTTCATCATTATTTTCGGGGTCACATGAGCCATGCACATATTCAGAACCACTACCATTATCACCTTGCTCAAATAAACCGGCAAATATCTGTGGCTGGCCATTTCGCTCCCCATCAACACAGGTACCTAAATACTTTCCAGGCTGCAGAATATGTTGAGGTCCATTACTAGCCTTGATTGTAGTATAGGTATCTGGTAGATCACCATAATCAATCCCATTAAAAGCAAAATCAAAGGTTTGATCATAAGCGGAATCTGCATATACTAGGAATTGACTTCCTGGGGTGAGATCTGTTTCTCCATCTTCATTCCGAGGCAGGTCACGTACATCCGCAAGCAGGAACATTACTTCGACAGAATCTAATATATCGGTATTGATTAAACTACCATCGCTATCCTGATCGTCATCAACACCTGCTTGATCTGATAGCCCCGGCGTCATATCATTAGGCGTATAAACGGTAACCTTATACATACTCGTGTCATTGGACAGCAAGCCACAGAATGAATAACGCCCATCATCGCCATGCACTTCTGTCTTGGCGTTTTTACCTATACCCGTTGTATCCCAACTAATAAAATCATCCGTAGTATAAAAAATTCCGTCTTCACCAGCATGGATTAATCTAATTTGCACATTCTGAATACCAGGTTCACCAGGACTTTGTGCGCCGTCGTAGTTATAATCATTCCAAACCAGATTACCTATTTTACCAAGTGGAACAACATAATCCTCAACTTCTCCGCCAATGATTTGTCCAGTAGGCGGCATATTCATTTCACATCCCATACGGAATCTCAAATAACCATTTGCTTGCGGGAATACGGCATCCTGAGGCACTATAAAACAAGCAACAAAGCTACTGTCTACTGCTTGATCTAGTAGTAGGTTGGTGTTATTTACTGCCATGGTTTGGCGATCAACAGTAGGACCAAAGCTCAACCAAAAAATCTGATCATCAGCTGACAACCCAGCAGAACCATCTGTATCAAACCAACCATTAAGGAAAGATTGGTCAGGGCGATTAAATCCATTTAGGTTATCATTTGTAAAGGTATAGGTGATTCTCACTTTCGCCGTATCCCCTGGGATTAGAGGTGTCAGGAATGTAATCCCATTTTCATCATTGAGGAATAAATCATTTGAGTCCCCTAAAGCATCATCGGAAGCTGTTCCGTCACGCTCTCCATCAATAGCGTTCCCCAAGAACTTATCCGGCTGAATTACATGCTCGGCAGGTCCACCGGGGAAATCTCTTTCTGTTCCGTATTCTTCAGGTAGATCACCATAATCTGATTCTAAAAAAGCAAAATCAAAGGTCTCATTATATGCTGTATCCTGAAAGCCACCCAAAGCATTACCTATATCTGAGAGCCCATTTTCCATGGCAGGTAGATTGGTCACGTCGTCGAGCAGAAATACAACCTGCACTTGCTCCTCTGAGTTCATATTTGGAAAGCCCACACCATCGCTATCCATTGAATCTGATACCATCGCGACGTTAGCTTTACCAGGTCTAAAATCTGTGGGAGTATGCACCAAAATTTTATACGCAGATGAATCATTCTCAATTAATCCACAAAAATAATAACGACCATCTATCGGTTCGTTTTTACCTATGCCCGTAGTATCAACACTTATAAAGTCATCAGCTGTACCAAATACCATATCTTCTCCGGCATGGATAAGTTGAACAACCACATTATTAATACCAGGTTCTCCTGTGTCCTGCTGACCGTTGTCGGTATAATCATTCCAGACCAAGTTACCCACTTTGGCCAAAGGAATAAAATAGTCTTCAACTTCCCCATCAGGTGCTCCGCCTGTTGGAGCAAGATTACCATTGCAACTCAACCGAAAACGAGAAAAAAGTCCTCCATTGATAAATTCATCGACACCTACATAGTCAGGAACAATAAAATGAGCAATTACCTGATGGTCCGTTACGGCCCCTTGAGGTAAGTTAAGGTTCCGAGTGGTGTCAAAGGATGTATTATCCAAACTAATAAAACCAACTGTATCTAAATCTGTGAAGGTCTGATCGCCATCAAAATCAATCCAGGCATTAAGTTTACCGGGAGTACCAGCAGGTAGTGTGTATGTGATGCGAATACTAGCCGTATCGCCAGGAATAACCGGTGTTAAGAATTCAATACCATCTTCATCATCACCACCCCGGTTCGTACTACAGTTTCCATAGGCTACCCGCCCGGTATTACCATCATCACCATTACCATTATAACCGGCGAAATCATCAGGTTGTCCATCCACATCTGAATCAACACATGACCCCAAGCGTTTATTCGTTTGTAAACTATGCCATGCACCTGTTTCTCCGGTAGTTCCGTATGTGTCAGGTAAATCACCATAATCACGGCAGCTTGATAATACTTCGATATAGTAACAGCCACGGTTTTCTTCATCATAGAAAACCATTTTAATTTCTACCCCTTCCGGCGTATCGAATACTGCGTTGGACAAACCGGTAAGATCAGACGGTTCGTATGTTACACCGTATTCCAAGCCTCCCAACACGTATAATTGTTCCACCATTACCGGATCGGTACTATTAGCAGGAGCGGTACACTTTTGGATAACCAATGTATAGGTATTGGCACCAGCTTCATCGTCACCATCCCGATCATCGAGCTTTTCTTTGACCACCGTAAAGTTGATCAGTTCTACCTGATCATCATTGGGATTCGTAGCATCACCCGAGAGGCATCTTTTTTCTACGAACGACTCAGTATAATCACAATTGGCAGGTGTTATACCCAGATCATAAGTTCGATTATCTTCATCAGGGGACAAATTCTCCAGTGGAGTTGCTCCTTGTATCACATCCGCATCACTATCCTTGGTATCATCGCTACCCTGATCCGGAGCGACAGGATCAGAAGTTACAGGAATGGTATTAAGGTCAAAGACCATATAGTAATTTCCGGGGTTAAGGTTGGGGAATAAATAAAACCCTGGAAACCCAAATTGATCGAACCCGGTATATGTAGAATCAATTTTGACGTCGTCACCTCCTCCTTTTACGGCATCCGTTGACTGCCATAAGAATACTTTTACACCATTTACCCCGTCAGATCCTGGTTCATTCTGAATGCCATCTTCATTGCGGTCGATCCAGACATAATCACCGCTCTGGGCGTTGGGATCGTCCTTGATTAAGATTCCGACCTTATTAGGTTCTGCTACCAGAAATCGTTCCATATTGTCCATTCGTACTCCTTGATAAGCGAATGAATTCCACGCTATTTCACCCACAGGAGAACCTAAAGGAGCTACCATTTCCCATTCCAATACCAGTTTTTCTCCTTTTCCAATAGAAATTAGCTTTCAAAGGTCTGGCTGCTGCCATAACTTTAAAAGCTATGTTGGAAAAGGATTTAT
>JABSSK010000459.1 GCA_013214265.1 Saprospiraceae bacterium
CGTATACGTATAATGGGAAGGAAAGGAACGAAGAGCTCGGGTTGGAGTGGTTGGATTATGGGGCACGGTGGTATGATGCGGTGATTGGGAGATGGAATGGCGTTGACCCCTTGGCAGATTGGGCACCGGCATGGACACCGTACCGATACGGCTTTAACAACCCGATTTTGTATACCGACCCGTTTGGACTTTTTGAGACAAAAAGAGAAGCAAGAAGGTATCGCCGAAAAAATACTGACCTAAGTTGGTGGAACAGTTCTGTCAAAAAGAATAAAGACGGAACATTTGACATTCGGGATGACAATTCTCACATGGCTATCACCAAAAATAGTGATGGAGAAATAGAATATTCTGCGACGGCAATGGCTTATGGTTTTAGGCAAAGAGAGGCTGGGTTTTGGGAACGAAGAAAAGAGGGTGGTTTTTTCAGCCGTGTGTTGTATGGAATGGCAAATGGTGTAAATGTGTTAGGTCGCCAGACTTTTTATGGCAGAGGTGAGCAGATTCCGACATTGGATGGTTTTTCTGTCACCAAAGGTTCTAATGAAGCGATAGACGCAGGGCTTGACGGACTTTTGACCTTGGCTCCGCTACCATTGCCAAAGGGATATTCGGCAGCAGCTAAAAACGGGACGGGACTGGTTGACGATGTTGCGAAGCAAATGCAACTTTTAGAGCCTGTGCAAGCTGGATTTATACATTTGCGAAAAATAAACGGTGGGGTTCTAATCAATAATAGTCTTCGGATCCAGTTACATAAGCATTATTTGAACCCAATAAAAGGCAGAGGTTATTCAGGGAATATAAATGCGACCCATTTAAACATCAACAAATTTCACATAATATTCAATCCTCGAAAATGGAATGCTCTTTCAACGTGGAGATATACCCCTTTTAGATTTTAAATCTATCAATATTGCTTATGAAAAAAACATTTAATATATCAGATGCAAACTCAGTACTTTGGAACAATTTAGTTCAAAGAGCTTTGAGTAATTCAGATGTAGTAAAATTCAATATTCTTTATAACGGTAAAGAGCTTTCACAGTTTATAAATGGTTTAAAAGGTACTGCAAAAATTGAGAAATCCAGTAATAAATTTTATTCTACTGGAAAAGTCGTGAAATTAATACTAGAAAGTTGTGATGCAGAATTTCTTAGTTCTTTAAAGAAGTTTGGCTTTTGGAAAAACAAGTTTATTGAAGACCCATCTTTTTGGAAAGGAGATAATGAATTATTAGCCAGCATTACTCATGAAGATATGGTAATGGTGGACATGGAATATTTTAGAGACATAGTAGAAAATTTAAATTTGTATGATTTGCCAGATTCGATTTAGTATTCCAGTTGCGACCGTGTCTACTTCCCCACCCGTAAAAAGCCGTGTCTCATGGGTTAGTGGGCGGAAAAGCGGGGGACACGGCGGCAATCCAGCACCAAAACAAAAAAGCCTCGTCCTGTGGACGGGGCTTTTTTCATTGATACGCCAATCGAGTTTTAGCATCACGAAGTAGCCCATCGAGAGCGAACAAAATACCTTCCTTATCTTTCTTCGGTAGATTATTAATGTCATTGAGGCGTTTAAGCATATCAGGGTCTTTGAGCAGTTCCATGTCCTCAGTCTCACCGAGCAGGAAGGCAACAGTAGTATCTAAGGTCTCAGCCAAGTTCTTGACCACATCAATAGACGGCTTCATCTCGTCCAGTTCGTATCTACCAATAACGGTATGAACACTACCAATTTTGGTGGATAAGTCTTTCTCGAGCTGGAAAAATCAACGTGGCTTGTTAGCGTTTGGGAGTATTACATAAACTGTGTCCAGCCACCAACCCCACCCTTGTTCCCATCGACCAAACCGACTATATTTCGGGTATTGAATACCTCAACGGAAGTATTCAGGCCATTTACCACACCGAAGGTCGGGCCACCCCCGACGGCAGCACTTGGCGCCACGAATACGTGATTGCGGATCACCTGGGCAACACGCGTTTGCGGTTTAGTGATGTGGATGGCAATGGCACGCTTGACAGCACGGAGCTCCTGTCCACCCACGACTACTATCCGTTCGGGATGGAATGGCAGGCTGGCGGGTATCCGTATACGTATAATGGGAAGGAAAGGAACGAAGAGCTCGGGTTGGAGTGGTTGGATTATGGGGCACGGTGGTATGATCCGGCGATTGGGAGGTTTATGGGAGTGGATCCCTTAGCGGCTGATTTTGCAAGCTGGTCGCCTTTCTCTTACACGTTCAATAATCCTATTCGGTTCATAGACCCAGACGGTAGAGCACCGAGAAGTCCAGACTGGATTGATAACGGTGACGGAACTTATACCGCAGAAGCTGGTGATAGTGCTTTCAGTTTGGCAAAAGATGCAGGTATAAGTAATACATACGCAAATGCACTTGTCGAAAGCCAACTGGGAGCTAATTATATAGGTGCAGACGGTGGATTAAAATCTAATGTAGAGGTCGGTGATGTAGTAGATATTGCTCCGTACAAATATAGTTGGTCATCTGGTGAGTCAGAAGTTACACAGCTACTATCACCTCACACAAGCTCTGGAGGTTCAACCGAAACAGTAGTTCACCAGATAGGTTTGACTGCAGCAGGTGGTGCTCCAATGGGTTTAGTAATTAGCGGCGGAATTGCTTGGGATTCAAAAGGCAATGTAAATCCATATGGGAATATTGGTTTCTTTCACGGTCTTGATATAACCGCAGGTGTTGAGTATACTCAATCTCGGAGCAACAATGCTGACCCCAATTTTAGCATTTATTCATTAAATGGTACTGGTGTAAACTATAATGTAAGTGGTTTTATTTTTGATGCTGCCTATGGAGGTGATACGCAAGGGAATGGAAATTATGGGCAAAATACAAACTCAACTTATACGTCTTACACAGGAGGTGTTTCTTTAGGTATTCCCATCGGAGCTACCAGGTCTGTTGAACACACAAAGGTTTTTAGACTATTTGATAATAACAATAACGATAAACCTTAATCTATATGGCTAATCCATTAATCATTGTTGGTGCATATTGCATAGTACTGTTGATTTTTTTAATAGTAAGTATTATAAAGGCATCGCACCATATGAAATATTTGCAGGAAGTCTTCCCAAAACAATACGGCATCTACAATACATATTTTTCAGTATTTACGCCGAAAAAATACAATGTAGGCTTACAGTTTTTGTTTTTGCCTTTTTTTAAAAGATACTCAGATGAAGAAGATGCAAATTCTAAATTAATTGCGAAAAGGGTGAGAAAGTATCAGTATATAAGTTTTATATTTTTGATGATATTGATACTTCCAATTGTAATAGGTATTTTACAATAAAAAAAGCCTCGTCCCTCGGACGGGGCTTTTTCATAACCACAAATAAGTCATAAATAGCACAGATAAGTCACATATGGCGGATTGGTAGAAAAGTCAAACAACCCGACTATATTTTGGGTATTGAATACCTCAACGGAAGTATTCAGGCCATTTACCACACCGAAGGTCGGGCCACCCCCGACGGCAGCACTTGGCGCCACGAATACGTGATTGCGGATCACCTGGGCAACACGCGTTTGCGGTTTAGTGATG
>JABSSK010000046.1:0-15121 GCA_013214265.1 Saprospiraceae bacterium
AAACAATCAGGACAAACTGGGTAGGGGAGGGGAATAAAAACTTTTATGCAAATGATATCGAAAACCCCTACACAGAGATTAAGCCTTTTCTTTGGCTTAGAGCTCATCAGATGGGCGGTAGGTCTCAATTGTGGGGTCGACAAACCTATCGGTGGAGTGATCTTGACTTTGAAGCCAATGCTAAAGAAGGGTACGGTGTAGATTGGCCCAATCGATACAGGGACCTTGAGCCATGGTACAGCTATGTTGAAAGTTTTATTGGTTTTTGTTGTTTTGCTATGTGTTTGCCACATTTACCAGATATCAATTTCTTGCCACCTATGGAGTTGAACTGTGTAGAGAAAGATATGAAACATAGAATTGAGCTGTCGTTTCCTGGCCGGCATTTGACTATTGGTCGTGTTGCGCATTTAACTGTGCCACATAATGGCAGAGGGCAATGTCAATCCCGGAATAAATGTGGCGCGGGTTGTCCATACAGTGCATTTTTCAGTAGTACTTCCGTGACTCTGCCAGCAGCTAATGCTACCGGAAATATGACTATACGCCCTTGGTCCATTGCTCATTCCATAATTTATGATGAACAGCTTGAAAAAGCATCCGGTGTACGCGTAATCGATGCGGAATCCGGTGAGATGATGGAATATTATGCCAAGGTGATTTTCTGTAATGCATCGACATTAAGTACAACTCGAATTCTACTCAATTCTAAGTCTAATCGTTTTCCGGAAGGACTTGGAAATGATAGTGGTGAGCTTGGCCACAACCTAATGGATCATACTTATCGCACGGGTGCCATTGGTACATTTGAGGGGTATGATGATAAATACTATAAGGGTCGCCGCCCCAACGGAATTTATATTCCACGATATAGAAACATTAATGATGAAACCAAATCAGATGCGTTTCTAAGAGGATTTGGTTACCAAGGTGGTGCGTATCGAAAAGGCTGGGGAGGTGGAGCCAATCGGAATGGTTTTGGTGCAGACTTTAAGGATAGCCTATTTAAAGATCCGGGGCCTTGGGAGTTTTTCATAACCGGATTTGCTGAGTGTTTGCCCTATCATGAAAACAAGGTGTCGCTTGATAAAGAAACGGTGGATAAATGGGGACAGCCCGTACTGGCTATTGACTGTGAATTTAAAGCTAATGAATTAGCCTTGCGCAAACAAATTCAGGAAGATGCGGAAGAAATGCTTGAGGAGGTAGGCTTAAAAGATATTTTAGGTTTTGACAATAACCATGAACCTGGAAATGGAATCCACGAAATGGGAACAGCAAGAATGGGACGTGATCCAAAAACTTCAGTATTAAATGCCACAAACCAAATTCACGCCTGCAAGAATGTATTTGTAACTGACGGAGCATGCATGACTTCCAGTTCTTGTGTAAATCCATCACTGACGTATATGGCTCTAACGGCCCGAGCAGCGAATCATGCTATTGATGAACTTAAAAAACAGAATTTGTAAGTTATGAATAGAAGAAGTGCCATAAAAAGAGCCTCGATCATCGGGGGAGCTACATTTTTCTCCTTCACTTCCATATCTGCACTTTTACAGTCTTGTCAATCAGAGGACCGACACACTTGGCAGCCCAAGTTGTTGTCAAAAGAACAGGCGGAGTTGGTCAGTGCTTTAGTAGATATGATCTTGCCCAAGACAGATACACCAGGGGGGTTAGATGTTAAAGTGGATATGTTTATTGATTTGTTTTTTACGAAGGCATTAGAAAAGGAACAGCAAGATGCTAGTCTTGCTGAGATGGATGCGTTTAATGATAAATGTGTGGAAAAATATGGTGATATGTTCCAGCATTTGGACTCAGTTCAAAAAACGGCAATACTATCTGAGGCAGAAGCTAGTTCACCAAAATTTGGTCGTGGTATCTGGGGGTATGGTGTTGGAGAACAGCCACCAGTTGGATTTTATCGGTCCTTTAAATCAATGGCCATTTTTGCTTATTGTACATCCGAAGAGATTGGAAGAGATCATTTGAATTATGACCCAGTTCCGGGTGTGTACCAAGGATGTATACCGTTTGAAGAGGTAAAGATCGTTTGGTCTCTTTAGTACTGGGAGTCTAAAGGATAGCTATAATTTGGGTTCGGTTAACTCTTTTCAATACAAGTTGATTCTGGTACCTGTTATGACAACTTATTTTCGAGAAACGTCAGCCTTATCGGACTGAACCGAAAGGATAGTTCTCTTTATGTGGTAAGGTCTAGTTAAACGTCACTTGCTTAAGGCAGCGAGAAGGTTAGATTGGTATGTTTACCATGTCGAGACAATCTTCAGGTTGATAGGGTGGTATATGATCCTAGTGGTAAGTGACCACACGATTTGACATTACAACTATTAACTGTTCTGAGGTATTGTTTATCATCAGCTATATGTCTTTCCCAGTTGCTGAACGATTTGATAAGCAGCAGGGCATATTTCAGTATTCTTAATGGTTAGGTTGAAAATCTGATGGAAGTTTTTTCTATCGGTATGTGGATATTCACGGCATGCACGAGGACGTACGGCATAGATGGTGCAATAATTGTCTGCTCCAAGGAAGGGGCAAGGAGCTTGTTGTAACACGTAATCCCCTTCTTCATCTAGGTATAGGAATTTTGAGATTAAATCGGCTGGTCTGTAGTTCAGGTGTTGGCTGATACGTTCAATGTCTTTATCTCTAAAGATGGGGCTGGTTGTTTTGCAGCAATTCGCACAAGCTAGGCAATCCATTTCCTCGAATGCTTCATTATGAATACGTTGAACTTGGCGATCGAGGTCTTTAGGGACCTTTCTTTTTAGGCGATCGAATAGTTTTTTAAAACGTTTGCGATCAGCTTTTGCCCGTTGTTTGAGTTCGGAAGGAGAGACCATGTACATAAATTAGTATGTAAATCTACAAATCTGTAATGCGAAATGAACGATTAGTACGTATTCATGTTGGTTTTTCATTCAGAAATGATTCATTTTGCGGCTAACTTAGGTAAATCACAACACATTGTCTACAACATCAGTCCATACGATACCCAAGGAAGAGCAGGTAAATTATAAAGCCTGGCTCATTTTAGCCGGACTGTCCATCATTTGGGGGTCCTCATTTATTTTGATCAAGCGGGGTTTACTGGTTTTTCCTCCAGAGCAAGTTGGTGCTATGCGTCTTGGTATATCTGCTATCGCATTTTTCCCTTTTTTAGTAAGTCAGGTAAACAGAATAGACTGGAGGAAGCTAAAGTATCTACTAGTGGTTGGGGTGACGGGAAGTGGGCTACCTGCGTTCCTTTTTGCTACGGCTCAAACAGAAATTAGTAGTTCATTGGCCGGGATTCTCAACTCACTGACACCATTATTTACGTTATTGATTGGGGTACTTGTATTTGGTAGCCCTTTCAGTTGGGGTAAGCTTATGGGGATTGTTCTGGGCCTGGCTGGAGCCACGTCCTTAATTTTACTAAGTGGCTCTTCTGGGGTAGAAGGAAATATATGGTATGGCCTTTTGGTTGTTATTGCGACAATCAGCTATGCTACAAGTGGTAATGTGGTTGGGAAATACTTGAATAAGATGGATTCCCTTTTGATTGGAGCGGCATCATTTGGGATCATAGGGATACCTTTAATGATATACCTGTTGTTGGGTACCAACTTTTTGCAAATCATGCAAACTGACCCTGGCGCATGGGAGGCATTGGGATATGTTTCTATTCTGGCGCTCATTGGTACCTTTGCTGCTTCGGTTGTATTCTTTAAACTTATCCAAAATACTAACCCAGTATTTGGCTCCACGGTAGCTTATCTGATTCCAATTGTTGCTTTAGGCTGGGGGATTACAGATGGTGAGTTAGTCAGTTTTTATCACCTAATCGGAATGGCGCTTATATTATCAGGTGTTTATCTGAGCAGGCGATAGCTGAACAGACGGAATCAGGGGTTATAGGATAGTAAGTACAGATCATTTACGCTTTAAACCAACTTGAATACATCACATAATTATTGGCGATGCGTTCAATGGTATCGGTAAAGGTTTCTGGTGATAGTTTCTTGACTTTTTTGGCGGGTACCCCTGCATAAATATAACTGGATTCTAAGTGGCTGTTCTCCAGAACAACAGTACCGGCAGCAATCAAAACGTTTTCTTCTACTACCGCATGGTCCATAATAATAGCACCCATTCCTACCAATACATTATCGTGTAGAGTACAGCCGTGTACGATCGCTCGGTGACCAATAGATACATTGTTTCCAATATTGGTAGGCGCTTTTTGGTAGGTGCAATGGATAACGGCACCGTCTTGTACATTGACCTTATGTCCTATTCGTATATAATGCACATCGCCACGAATTACAGCTTGAAACCATACACTACATTCGTTTCCCATAATAACATCACCTACGATTGTGGCATTTTCTGCTAGGTAGCAGTTGGTACCAAATTGAGGGCGTTTACCTAAAACGGGTTTAATTAGAGCCATGTTTTTTTCGTAAGGTAAAATAATATGACATCAAATAAGGGTAACAGAAAAGGAAAATGAATGGCTTCCTGATAGGAGGTCCGTATTTATGTTATCCAGATGGTTTGGTGAAATAGGTTAGGAATATCAATATGTCAACTTTAAATATGACAAAGGAGTATTTTCGAGTATACCCCACGGGACTGTTATGTTCAATAATTAATAAAAAATATAGCCATGTGTGAAGGTGTGAACCTAAACAAGTAAACCATTCAGTACAAATGGATAGGCCGTTCCTATTGGGATATTTTTTGTTGAGCAGATGGCACACGCCTAAGACGAATTCAATCCGGGTATGCTGGTTCGAATAATGCACTTTCAAATTCTGGAATCGAATTAGCTAATTGATGAAATGAATCGATCACATAGTATTCTTCCTGAATGATATCCGTCCGAAAGTTGTGTTGATAAATTCTACGGATATCGAAATCATGTTTGATAGACCGGTCGCTTAGGGCATGTTCCGTTTCTCCTTTGGACGAGATAATGCCTGCACCATAGATGCCTAATTCCCCTCCTTTAGATCGCATCAATCCAAATTCAATCGTAAACCAATATAATCGCTGTAGTTTAGTTATGACTTCATCGTTGTTGATGTACTTCATAGCCAGTACCCCAATTTGATGAAAGAAGTTAGTATAGTGAACATTTGTGAGGAGGGGGGCATGTGCGAATACATCATGAAACATATCAGGTTCTTCCAGATAATCCAATTCACTTTTTTTTCTGAGCCAGCAAGTAGCCGTAAACTTTTTCTCTGAAAGCCGTTGAAAAAAAGCCTTTGGAGGACTAATATTTGGCACTGTAACTAGTTGCCAACCTGTTAGTCTATTAAGCCTTTGGTTAACGTCTGAAAAAGATGGAATTGTAGTATTACTGAAGCCAATTTTATCTAAAGCTACTAAGAAAGCGTTAGCTACCTTACCTTCAAGATGTTCCATTTGTCGATCGTATAGGATTTTCCAAACCTCGAAATCCTCTGGTGTATAATCGGCATAGTTTTGTTGATTGGGCTTTTTTCGCATGGCAATTTGTTTAGGAAAAACAAAAATATGATTTTGCCCAATGGCCATTAGTCGTAAATGTGTCATATGGTGTTTTGAAGAGACGAAAACAACCTAGGCGTCGACTGAACACTCTTTTTTTATTGTTTTTGGTTTTGTTACACGTGCATTAAGAGTCCCATATTTGCGATGTAATTTTTTTCTAAGATAGTTGTTACTTTGATTGTTCATTCATATATAAAATGGTACGTCTATGGCTCAATGGTTAATGGAGACGGCTAGAATGAGATTTTTGAAGAGGATACATCTGTGATTGGGTTTCAGCGTTATAGCAAAGCGCACTATTACAGGCAATAAGTTAATCGTTTAGATTTTTGTTTACTAAAGTTATACGACTACACCAAAGCAAAAGACGAATTATTTAGTTGGAGAATAATCTCTCACTTTTGGAACCTTTGCCATACAAATACGATACAAGTATTTACACGTGATGTCGGAGGATGAGAACGATTATTCTTCCAGAAAGCAAATTAATAGCTCGTCATTAGGCTCTTGGAATCGGCAGGAAAATGGAGTGTTGCTCGAAATACTTGTATAAATAAGCAACAGTACAACAAGATTAAGCAACTGACTACAAGACCTAGGTCGTTTCTTGAAAAAAGAGGAGTGCATAAGTTTAACTTAGTACGTATAAAAGGGATGTTGAGACTTGCTATTACACCAGTTTAAGCTTTTCAAAAAGTTAATTACTGTTAGTTGGGATTCCTCAGCAAACAGGACATTATATAAGTTGAAAATGACACAGACTATTTTTGATACTTTAAATAAATCGCTGTTGCTAGGTGTAAGAAAGATTAGAGGTATTGATTTGTTTTTAGTGGATCATGTTATCTGTAATACATATTGCAGCTTTTTTAAAAGTGAATATTTATATGAGAAAAAGTCCAATTTAATTTGGATAAACAATGGAATGACACTATTTTTGTTTAGAGAAAATAAAATCAGGATAACTAAGAGAAAACAAAAGTTAAGTTTTTTCGTAGAAAAAGTTTTAAAATAACTTGCACAAAAATAAGGAAGCCTTTATCTTTAAGTATATTTTTTAATAAAGGTTTACACCTTTCTCATCGAAACCATCTATCTGTCCTGAAAACCAAAGAGCGTAAAAAACTACGCCAAGTAATCACACTGAAACACTGTCACATTTAAATTATTCTACGAGTACCCGCGGGGAAGACTGTTATGTGCTGTATTGCAAGAATGGGAAAGTAGACATTCATATGGGTTAGAACGCTGTAAATATTTTAAGGCCAGTCTGCAATTAACCGGGCAAGACTGGTTCTTTTTTTTCTTTCACTGGTAAAGCTTTGACCACTACATCTTCATAAAAAGCTTGCATAATTGATGCTCATCATCGTTATTGGCCTACCTGGCACAGGGAAGACAACATTTTCAAAAGCACTCGCTCAGCATATCAACGCCCACCACCTTAATACAGATCTAATACGTGATGCCGTTGGAATGCGCGGTCAATATGATGAAGACGCTAAAAAGCGTATCTATGATCTGATGTTATTACAATCAATTCACTTAATCCGGCAGAGAAAAACAGTTATAGTTGATGGTACTTTTTATCGGGAAAAGATGCGTAATCCATATCGTCAACTTGCTTTCGCCGCCCGTATTCCGCTGAAGTGGATCGAACTGAAAGCTTCGGAAGCAGTAATAGAAAAGCGTATGGCAAAAAGCAGGCCATTTAGCGAAGCTGACTTTACCGTCTATCGGAAAGTGCGTGATTTATTTGAACCCTTTCTGGATCATTGCCTTACTTTATCGAGTGATACTGTTGTGCAATTGGATGATATGCTTACCAAATCTACAGCCTACATATATTCTTCGTCAGCTTAATACATCCAGATAGAAATGACGAATGTTCAAATCAATAGTTTACTGCAACAATGGTCAGAAGATACTCAGGTTCAGCTTATTCATACGCATATCTCGTGGGTTATCCTTACCAAAGCATTTGCATTTAAAGTCAAAAAACCATTATCCTTTTCCTTTCTGGACTATTCTACACTAGCCGTGCGGAAGCATTATTGCGAGCAAGAGTTGTACTTAAATCGCAGGTTAGCTCCGGATATGTATTTAGATGTTTTGCCAATTGTCCAACAAGGAGATCAGTACTTGATCAATGCGAATGCAGGAACTGTTATTGATTATACCCTGAAAATGAATCGAATGGATGATGCCAAGCAAATGAACCGCCTTTTGCTGTCTGGTGGAGTGACATTGAATCATATTGATAGGTTGGTGGATCAAGTAGTCACATTTCACCGTAATGCTGAGGTTATCCGAGAGGATTTTGATCCCAAATCTTGGCAACGAACATTCAATGATATTGCCGTCATGTTACCATTATTCCAAAAGCTTAAATTAAATGAATCGATATCTAAGATTAAAGAAGGTATAGCGCTATCGGATCAATTCTTAAAAACGTATGGACATCATTTCTCGTGGAGACAACAGAATGGTTGGGTAATCGATGGCCACGGGGATTTACACGCCAAAAATATATTTCTGACTTCGCCACTGGTTATTTTTGATTGTATAGAATTTTCAAAAGAGCTTAGAGTACTGGATGTACTAAATGAAATTGCATTTTTCTGTATGGATATGGATGCTTTTGACCGTACTGATTTGGGGAATCGTTTTTTACAAAGATTCACATCATCTATACCGTGCCTAAACAGCGCACTGGATCGGTTGCTATTTATTTATTTCAAATTATATCGAAGCAATATCCGGCTTAAAGTCAATGGACTTAGGCTGGTACAAAATGAAAACGATACGAATTGCCTTAATCAAATAAGGCGATACACCCATTTATTTTCTACCTATATGGGGCAACTTAGATATGCTGGTGGATTATAGCATGCATTTAGGCAATAGAATATGTACGTTCGCACAAAAAAGAGGAATCTCGATAGTAATCTGAACATCTTACTGTAAAAAAGTAAATGAAACATTACTATTACCTTTTAGTATGTCTTTTATTGCCCTTCTTCGTTTTGGGAAAAAACATACAAACAGCTTATGAGGTTCAGGTTGATCAACCCATAGATGAGAGCGCCTACATTGTTGCTAATACCATTGATATCCAAGCTCCTGCTGCTGGTGACTTAACTCTTATTGGCGGAGAAATTGCCATTCGAGATAGATTATTAGAAGATGGGTTGTTATTCGGTGGTAAGATCTTGATAGAAGGTCTTAGTCAGCAAGACCTTAGAATGATTGGAGGTACAGTACGTATAAGTGAATCCATAGCTGGGGATTTAGCGATTGTAGGAGGCGAAGTAGTTATTGATCAGGGCGTAAGTATTGGTGGTAATCTTTTGATATTGGGTGGAAACGTAAAGATTAAAGGAACGGTTTCCGGAAGTATGAATCTGATAGGTGGGGTATTACAATTTGAAGGTACGGCGAATGGTCCGTTATATGTAAAAGGAGGTAAATTCGTCTCAACTGGTGTAGTCAATGGCCCAGCTGAGCTAAGGGTTCAAGAGATAGAGTTAGGTAAAGGAGCTCGGTTTAGCCAAAACGTAAAATATTGGTTACCATCAGGGGTCTCTGATTTTACAGGGTTTCTGTCAAAAGGAGGAACAGCTCGATTCGATGACGATTTGGCCTTTCAAATGCCAACTGCTAATTGGGAGGAAATGAAAGAGAAAAGTATGATTTGGATTCGTTTGTTTCAGGCTTCTAGTGGTTTGTTACTTACGATACTGATCAGTCTTTTATTGGGACGCTTCATTCGTAATAGAACGGGAGACTCTTCCCAAAAAGTAAAGGCCTCAATGGGACTGGGCGTACTTACTTTAATCGGACTTCCTATAATGGGTTTAATTACTATGGCAACGGTTGTAGCTATTCCTGTTGGGATTATCGCATTTTCTTTATGGATCGTTCTAGCCATCGCGGCTCAAGCGCTGGCAGCTGTGTTATTAACCTACGAGTGGAAACATGAACGCCACTATGACTGGAATACATTATCTGTAGTAGGAGTGGCAGCCAGTTTATTCCTTGCGACACGATTAATAGCCCTGATCCCGATCATAGGTCCTGTATTCAATGCAGCTTTAGCGGTTTGGGGGGTTGGCTACTTTATCACCTTGTTGGTTCGTAAAAAAGCTGTTGCAGTCGCTGAGGTCAATGAAACGGATGATATGGTTTAACATAAATCCGAATCATGCGCATTACTGCGTTGTTTAAAAACAAAATTTGACGTTGTCTAAGATGGGATAACCCGTTTCCGGGCTATCCCATTTTGCGTAACAGAATAGCACACCAATAGGATGGAGCGTATCTCCTCCTTTTGGGTATCTAATGCCTGTTATAATACTTGGTGAATTACCCACAGTTAAACCCAAGGCATTTTTTCTGATTAACGGTTGTGAAAACTTTCGAAATCCTCCAGATACGCACGTAGCTTTTTTAATTGTGTATGATCCCCCAGAACGATGAAACTACTGTCTGGAACTAGGACAGTATCTGGTGAAGGATTAACGGTGTAGTGACCTTTGGACGTTTTGAAACCGATAATGTTCACTCCTGTATATTCCCGGATTTTTAAATCTTTTATGCTCCTGTGTTTGCAGGGGTCGGGAGCATCTTGAAAGGAAATTTCTTCAAATCCCATATCAGACTGATACTCATTAGTGATAAAGGAAAAGAACTTTACAGCATTCGGCTTTGAGACTAGAGTAGCCATATAAAATCCACCAAGATTCTCAGGCATAACCACATGGTTGGCACCAGCCAAAAGTAGTTTTTTCTCCGATCGTGGATCCTTTGCCCTACTAATAATCGTGATTTTGGGATTTAACTGACGAGCAGTGAGTACCGTAAATACATTATCCGAATCATCTGATAATGCACATATTAATGCACTGGCTCGGTCAATTCCAGCCGCTAGTAAGGTCTCATCAAGTGTAGCGTCATCCTGTATGTAAAGAATCTTTTCAACTGACTTTTGGAGAATCTCAATCTTTTCAGGAGCTTGATCAATTACTACATACGAAAGCGATTGTTTATGGAAGTGAGAGCTAATTTCCTTACCATATCTGCCGTATCCACAAAGAATAACATGGTCAGATAATTTTTCAATATTATTTCTGATCAGATTTAAGTGCATTTTTTTGAATATTTCGCCTTGAATAACATAATTGGAAAATACAGCTAATAGATAGGCAAATAGGCCAATATTGACCACAATGTAGAAAGTAGAAAATAACTGACCTGCATCAGATAAGGGTTCAACCTCGGTGTACCCAACAGTCGATATGGTGATAATCACCATATAAAATGCATCGATAAAACGATATCCCTCTATTATGATATATCCGGCTACACCAATCAGCATATCAATAAGTAATAAGCCTAAAGCAATTCTGATATTCAGAAACGTTGAGGGTATGGAGTAGATATTTAAGCGATCATGTATAATATGCTTGATCATAAGAGCAAAGATACTGTGTGGTACGGATTTATTATGTGCGTTGAACAAAGCCTTGATTGAATTCGTATCGGATGGTCAGGATAAACCACATCGAGATGTAATGCTAAACTTCAACCATTAATGAAATTTGTCGTTTTGTAATGCTAGTCGCATTGGGTTTATAAAATTCAGAGGCATCATTTTGGTATTTAGGCCACTTTGGAGGCCGTAGCTTATCATTTTCTATCTACTTTTAATGTAAAATTTGAGTATCATGAAATACACTTTTCTGTTGGTATTTTTGATCGTTTTATCCTGTGAAACTACAGGGCAGGAGGAAGAGAAAACGTTACAGATGGATTTTGAAAATTACAATCCACCTTCCACACTGGTTGTACCTGAGAACCTGACTAGCCAGGCTAAATTTCCTTTCTTGGATGTGCATAGCCACCATTGGAGAATGGCTGAGCAAGATTTGGATAAATTAATCCGGGAAATGGACAGCCTGAATATGCAAGTGATTGTCAACTTAAGTGGTCGGGGTGGAAAGGCTTTGAAAGACATAACGGATCATATCCAAGAAAGTGGTTATGACAATCGAATCTTAGTCTTTACCAATATTAATATCAGAAGTATAGATGATCCCGACTGGACAGCCGAAACAGTAAAGCAAATCGAATATGATGTGGCTAATGGTGCTCGTGGATTAAAAATATATAAGAGTCAGGGAATGACGAATACCGATACCAAGGGCAATCGTATAAAAATTAATGATCCGCGGATCAGTCCTGTTTTTCAAAAATGCGGAGAACTTGGAATTCCTGTTCTTATTCACTCTGCTGACCCTAAGTCATTCTGGGAACCTCATGATGAAAACAATGAACGATGGCTCGAGCTTAAGGTGCGACCAAATCGGAAAAGAGGACCTGATAATCCAGCGTCTTGGGAAACTATTATCGGTGAACAACATGACCTATTCCGGTCTCATCCGAATACCACTTTTATCAATGCGCACTTTGGATGGTATGCCAATAATCTTGATCGCTTGGGAGAATTATTGGAAGAGATACCCAATATGTATATCGAGTGTGGAGCAATTATTGCAGAGCTTGGAAGGCAGCCAAGATATGCTAAGCAGTTTTTGACAAAATATCAGGATCGGATACTCTTTGGAAAAGATGCCTACAATCCGAAAGAATACCATACGTATTTTAGGGTATTAGAAACAGATGATGAATACTTTCCTTACTACAAGAAATATCATGCTTTTTGGCGAATGTATGGTTTGGATCTACCCGATGAAGTACTTAAAAAGATGTACTATAAAAATGCAGCAAAAATTATTCCTGGCCTCTCCGTAAGCATGTTTGAGCGCTTGAATTAAAAAATTGAAACCGGAAGTGCAGATTATCCTCGGCGGTAGCAAGCACTTCCGGTTTTGGTCTTACTTTATGTCGCCTAATGCATCAAAAGGAACTACTTCAAATCCAGGGCTAGCCGTAAACTGTTGGGCCAAAATAGCCATGTGGCCAGCACCAAAGAGGACCATCACCCGGTCCTCGGGGCCAGCATCGATCCTTTGGATTAATCGGAATATCCTAAGGTTGCGGCTATACCAATTCAAGGCTAGCTCGTCAGCTCCTTCAAATTCACCTCGCTTGAAACCTCCAATTAGATAATGCCCGTGCATGGCCTGAATATTATGAGGTTTATTCATGAGTTGGAACGTTTCCAGTAAGGTATGATTGAGCGTATATTGGTCCGTGTAACTGTACCATTCATAAAATTGTTCTTCCATAGGATCCTCCGTTTTTTCTACTTCTGCTATACGATTTAGCACAGGTTGCATAGCCATGGAATCCTCTGAGTATAAAGTTGACCATAGAAAGCTGGGGGCGTCACATCCGTATAAAGTATCTAGATCGAATTGCTTCATTAGTGGGAAGGCTAATTGATCAATTTCCTGGCGTTTCAAATCGTAGGTCCCATTTTGCCAGCGTGCATAGCGCTTCATTAAGTATCCCGTGTTACGACCCGCTTCCACTACGATTTTTGTTGGCTTGAATCGTGCGATATAGTCAACGAGTGCTTTCATCTCTTCCTGGCGTTCTGACGAGAGGACATCGATTTTGTCTTCGGGTTTCGTTTTGTGACTATCCATGCCCGGATAACCAAAATGGAATGTACCTACTAAGAGAACAGGAACAGGCTGTGCATCTTTATTTAGAAAAAATTCAGGTGATTTCTGGGCAAAAGATACTTGTAGTAAGAAGCCTAAAAGTAAAGTCAGTAAATAGTTTGAACGTAACATAGCACAAATTTTTGGTTGATCGAATGGCTGCAATCTAGGGTGGTGCTCTCACCCTTCCAATCAGAATAGGTAAGTCGGAAGATCTAATCGGTAAACACCGGAAATTATCAGCTTAGGCGTTCACCGATTGAAAACATACGTTCACCGATTATAGGAACCCAAACGACTTCATTGATGGATAGATGTGTATTTTTCACTCATGAAAAAACAATTACCGAAAGTTTTACTGTGGACCCTCATATTTTATTATATCTATGGCCCACTCCAGAGTGCTGCTATTAAAGGCGATATACGTGAATTATATGCTTTCCTGACCAACCGGGATGTATGTCTATTGGTCGTTACTACCTTCGCTGTATTCTCTTTTTTTAGCATAGGGTGTTATCTGGTTTTTTATCACCTATTTGTACGTAAGGGACTTGTTTTTAGTTTATTAGGTTGCTTGGGAGTTGTTTTGATAGGGATAGGTTTGCGATACTTTTTACAGGAAATAGCAATGCGGTGGATTTTCGGTTTTGGAAATTACAAGGAAGGATATTCTTTTAAAAGTTATATTATTGATAATCTTTATTACGCTTTCATTTTTTCAGGTTTTGGGACGGTACTTTTTTTCTTCTGGTATGCGCAGTTCCGAGGAGAAAGAGAGCGGCAGCTCGAGAATGAAAATCAAAAAATGCAACTTTCGCTGTTGAGGTCCCAAATAAACCCACACTTTCTTTTTAACGCTTTGAATAGTATCTACGCCTTGGTTAATGAAAACAGCCGATTTGCTTTACCTGCAATTGAAACCCTCTCCAAAGCACTGCGCTACAGTTTGTATGAGCAGGCAGATAAAGTCCCTCTATCCAAGGAATGGGGGTTCATCGAAGATTATATTCACCTTCAGGAAATGCGGCTTCCGTATTCACCAGCATTGCTAATCGATATACCAGAACCATTACCAGAAATAGAAATTGCACCCTTTATTTTGATCAACTTTGTTGAGAATGCCTTCAAACACGGCCAGTTAGATGATGTGAAATCACCAGTGCGAATAACGATGAAAATGACACAGGATGCCTTCTTTTTTTGCATAAGCAATAAAATTAAAAAGCAAGTCAAAGATACAACAGGAGGAATTGGTCTGGCTAATACACAAAAGCGGTTAGCACTTATATACGGGAATCAGCACAATGTGACCATAGACACAACACCAACGAATCACTACTCCGTTTCACTAAAAATTAATCTCGACGCATGCTCCATTGCTTAATCATTGATGACGAACCACTTGCTATAAAGTTATTGAAAGACCATGTGCTTCAGTGTCAGCATACGGTTTTGGAAGGAACTTTCCATGACCCCATCAAGGCAATGCAAGCGTTGGAAAACTTAACGGTTGATCTGATTTTTTTGGATGTGCAAATGCCCGAATTGTCAGGGGTGCAATTCGCTAAAATTGTGCAGGGACGATATCCGGTTATTCTGACAACCGCCTACACAGAATATGCCCTGCAGGGGTATGATTTGGATATTGTCGATTAACTGCTCAAACAAATATCATTGACACGATTTGAGCAAGCCATACATAAATTCATGCAGCAGCAGCCCCTACGGAATATGCCTCAGGCTTCCGCTAAAAAAGAAAGTCAGCCAGATATGTTATTTGTAAAAAGTGGGTATAAAACCCAAAGGATAAATTTGGAGGATATTCTATACCTTGAAGGCTTAAGTGATTACGTGCGTATACAAACGAAAAAAGGCCCTGTGCTAACCCTAGATACACTAAAGAACTTTGCCGAATCCCTGCCAGTCAGCCAATTTAT
>JABSSK010000046.1:15131-19203 GCA_013214265.1 Saprospiraceae bacterium
ACATAAATCGTGGATCATTGCCATTCCTCATATTGATTTTATCGAGCGAAATAGAATTATGATTGGAGAACAACGAATTCCTATTGGCGCAACCTATCAGGATGGTTTTTGGAAACACATCAACAAGTCGTCCTGATTTTTTACTAGCCTGCTGGGTGGGCCATTCTTTACTGCGTGTGGCAATTGCTGCTGTGGACTGCCATGAGGCATCATACCTGTGGAATACCCGAAAAGTTATCGTACGGGCCAAGCTATCCATGCCCTGGGTAGCTGGATTTTAGGTTTACCACTTTTTACGATGGGCATTGATCTGGTAACCGAAATAGCATATTATGCCCAAAAACATACCAATGGTGACAGGTATAAAATAACTACCTAGGCCTTTCCGGTTACCAATAGCTATCAAAATAATAGTCCAGTTAAGCATAGATAGTAAAAGCATAATCAGAAACTTGATCCAACTGAGCATTGAAATCAGTAAAATGAATTCCAGTATTTGTTTATCAGAAAGCTGCTGCTTTCTAAAACGAAAACGACGAAATATCTCATAAACAACAATAGATATACCTGGTAATAACCAGACCCAGAGTTTGTAGGCATATCCTGTAGGACGTCCCATAAAATCAAAACGAAAGGGAATTTGTGGAGGTAGTATACTATAGTACAAAGAAACAATCAGGAAACCGATTATCATGAAAACGATAGCTAGTCGATTCAGCAAGTTGTCCGTAGGCGTAGGCTCAATATCCATGGTTAAGAGTTCATCGAATAATAGAAGGTGATTTGGCTTACCAAATATCAACCAGAATAGCTCGTTCTAACCTTGATTCATGTGATCGTTTTATGTATAGAATTTCAAATAACTCTATGTCAGATAACCAGGGTACCTGAGGGAAATATTTCATTTTCTCGAGCCATTGCCTTTGGAAAAGCTCTTCTAAGTTTTCAGGGCTTTTTTCAATATAGGGTAATTGATCCATGAGCGTATCGATACGAGTAGCTTTTTCTTTGGGTGCTAAACCATGCACAGCATTCCGAATTTTGGTAGAATCATTTTTTTCTGTTTGTATGGTAAGTTGATGTTCTTCTTTACTCCACTGCAGCCAGCGTACAAATTGAGGCCATCTCAGATTGATCGTCAACCATTTTGCCAGAGCGGCAGTTGACGCATGAGAGACACCGTCCCGAATGCGCAGTTGTTGAATAGCGGTATGAAACCGAAGTAAATTAGCAAACCGTTTAAGCCCTCTGGGTGAGTCCTCTAAAAAAGGTGCGTATATTTTTAATTGCTCAAGGATTTCCTTTGAATCTCGACTTTCTTCTAAAGAAACTTCTATAAACAATCGATCCATCTTCGCTTTGAATCGTTGATTTTCCCTAGTCTGCTCACTTCGTTCACCCCTTTTGGCTTTTTGAACTTGCTCTTTTACTAATGCTTTGAGTTCCTCTTCATCGGGTGGACGTGTATTGGGTTGCTGAGGGATATCAGTAGGATGGTCGGTTTCGCCAAAAAGCTTCTGTAGATATTTTGTTTTTTCTGACTCGTCAAGGGTAGGAATAAAGAAGGGTAACTGGATAAATTTATCAAGGAAATACCAACCTATTGAACCGGCTGTCTTGGCCCGATTATCCAGGCGGCCATACATATCTTGATAAGCAACATCGAGAGCTGCTGCCACGATTTGGGCATCCATTCCCAAGACGAAATAGCACTTATCCCGATAACTACCATTCATCAAGAGGTTAATAGCTTCGACCACCTCCGCTACCCGCTTGGGAGAACAACGATCGAGATCGTCGATAAACAAAACGACTGGGCGGTCCGGAATAACCAATAGATCAAAAACCCTTTGCAGGTCAGTTTGTACTTCGTGGTACATACCTAGCTTATTTTCGTACTCCGGTTGCTGGAAGTATTTTTGGTATTTGTCGGTAATTCCTTTTTTCGAACCTTCCCACCATTTCCAGCCGCCTTGGATAAGCCCAAAGAGACCAATACCTCCCGGAAAGCCAAATACTAACCACTGACTTAAATTAAGGGGCTGACTGCTTAATATGAGATATAAAACCAACGCAAGAAGGATGATCCCCAGATTAGGAATCAAGCTTAGTGCGATCGTTTGGAAAATATCCTGACGGATAGCGTTTTTGTCAACTCGCTTCATATGTAACTGAAAAAAAAACTTCTCCTTCTCTAAAGGGTCGAGGCGAGCAACTAACTGTTGAATGAGGGCATGCGCCATACCTGCCCAGATTTGGGCACTACTCTGATACTGCCAGGGGTTAAACCATACTGTAGGCCACGCTTTTTGGTCAATGTGGAAGGTTGTATTATTTGGTTGTTCTTCCTTTTCATCCAATTCTTTGAGCCATTTCTGAACATCCTGATAATCGGCCATATGGCGGTCAGAATGTGCCATTAGGTTTTCCATCGATGAAGGTGAGCCTTCTAAGTCTTGGGGGCTAACTTCGGATTCCAGACGCTTGCGAATGTAATGCATAAGGGTGGTCTTCCCATGACCCCAGGGTGCAATGACGCCAATGGCGAGAGGAGGGCTGGAAAGCGGGTCGATAAGCATATTGGCAATAACTTCGGCGTAAATCTCATATCCGAGAAGGTCGTGTTTTGCCCATTGATCATTTTCCATTCGAGCCTGTACATCAAGTAAGGAAGGCACTCCCGTATTTTCTGCTTCCTGTGTAGGTGTCTTGTTGGCCGATATGTTTGGGGCAAACTCATTTTTTGTTTGCCGAGATAATTTTGAAATTAAATCGTTCGCCCGCTCCGTAAATGCTTGTTCACGTTGCGCGAACTCTTTAGGGAATAGGCCTTTTTTCGAACGTTGCTGTGCACGCATCTGCTGCAACTCATGCCATAATTGCTCGGATTCAATAGGGATTTTTTCATCTGATATCACCTGACTAGCTTGGTAAATACCCTGAATAGCTTCATCGAGCAGTCCTTGCGATAAGAGCTCCTGCAGATCTGGAGAATCAACTTGCGATTGTTCTTCCTGCTCCATAAGTTTGGTTAGTTCTAGGGTAGCTGCACCAATGCGTTCAAATATCTCATATGCTTGCTTGGAATGGATTTCACCTCCTTCCAGTTGTTTCTCAGTTTGTTTATGTTGGTTGTATAAATCGACTACTTCTTTGTGAAAAGAACTAGTAGAAGAGGTAACCTCCAGCAATGTATCAAGGGCCACGTTAAGACGGCCGTTAGAAACGGCATCATTTATATCTTGAAACGGAGAATTATCCATACCGTTGTTGGTTGTGTTTTTAATATTCATTCTTATGGATAAGGTAAAACAAAATGATAACTATCTGTACCATTTGTGTATGATATGCGTGTGATGATCCTGAGTGTACAAAAAGGAGACCATCTTATTGGTCTATAGAATCATCTGAGCTGCCCCCCGTAAATATGCTTTTATTAGTCTAAAAAATACGATATCATCGCATTCCCTAATTAATTTAGGTTAGGTTCTATTTGTATTCATTACACACACAGCTTTATAATCTGTATCTATGTTTTATCGCATGTTTTGGGTTGTCCTGATTGCCTTTTCTGCTACAACCTTATGGGGACAAAATGTCTATGAAGTGGAAACGATTCCTAATCCAAAGGATATAGGGGTAGGATATGTGAGTGACCCGGATGATGTGATTGCTGCTTCGGATGAGAGCCAGCTCAATAATATTATTCGATCTTTAGAAGATTCGACTACAGCTCAGGTTGCGGTGGTTGCAGTTAATTCGATTGGTGAGAAAAATCCGAAGGATTTTGCTACGGAGTTATTTCGCTATTAGGGTATCGGGCAGGCCAGTAACAATAATGGTTTGTTGGTGTTTACAGTTATGGATCAGCGGCGTACTGAGTTTGAAACCGGTTATGGTTTGGAGGGTGTGCTCCCAGATGCAATTTGCTACCGGGTAGGGATGCAACAGTTAGTTCCGTATTTTCGGAGTGCAGAATATGGAGCAGGCCTTATCGCAGCAGTGAACGAGTTTAAGCGAATACTTGAACAGCCTGATGCAGCCAGTGAAATTACAGCTATACCTTCCGACC
>JABSSK010000460.1 GCA_013214265.1 Saprospiraceae bacterium
ATGATTGAGTTGGTGTTCCGGAATGATCAGCCTTGGCAGTTAAAATTTAGAGCAACAACATACAAGGACAGCCAGTTCCATGAAGCAGAATCATTTGAAGACTTGATGCTATCGGTTTTAATGTAATGATATATTACCCGTTTTGCCAATTTTTCTTTTGTTGCTCCACATGATCGAGAATAATCGCAACCCCATACTTTTCGGTAAGGTGCTCGGCCAACTGATCAGCAGCATAAACACTGCGGTGCTGGCCTCCGGTACAGCCAAAATTAACCATTAGATTGGTAAAGCTTCGATCAATATAATTTTCGACGGCTTCGTCGACAATGAGAAAAACATGATTTAAGAAATGATCCATTGAAGAATGCCTTTTCAGAAAGGTTATTACTTCCTCGTCGCGGCCTGTCAATTTTTTATATGGTTCATAGCGCCCTGGATTATGTATAAAACGACAATCAAATACAAAGCCACCACCATTACCGGACATGTCTTGTGGGATACCTTCTTTCTTATACGAGAACGAGGTAACCTTTACAGTCAAAAGGCTGGATGACCCTTTAATTTTATCAAAGGGTTCGTATATTTTTTCTGCAATAATATGATTGAGGGCCCTTTTGAGTTCAGGCAAATGGTCAAAGATAGCTGTATGTTCTTCCAGCCATTTTATATTGCGTAAGGCAAAAGGTATACTTTTTAGAAAATGAGCTTTACGTTCATAAAGGCCACGGAACCCATAAGCGCCCAATACTTGAATACAACGTATCAGCACAAAACCATAATAAAACTGAATAAAAGAATCCCGATCAATGGGTTTGAGTTGCTGAGCAATATCCAGGTAATGGCTTAGTAATTCCTGCCGAATATCGGGTGGGATATTCGCTTTAGCCTGATAGAGCAAGGAAGCAAGGTCATACTGTAATGCACCTCGGCGCCCACCCTGATAATCAATGAAGAATGGCTTTCCTTCCTTGACCATAATATTCCGGCTTTGAAAATCTCGGAGCATGAAATGTGATGCGTCAGCGGCCAGTAAGAAATCAGCGAGGGTATTGAAGTCGCGATCGAGTGCCAGTTCGTCGTAGCCAGCTTTGGAAGGTAGTAAGAAGTGATATTTGAAATAGTTAAAATCCCAAAACATGGATTGTTTATCGAAGCTTTCTTTTGGAAAGCAGCAAGTATAGTCAAGCCCTTGGCCACCCATAATTTGCAAATGGGCAAGCTGTTCAACTACTTGTTTATAGATACAAACTAAATAGTCTGGGAAATAATCACCTTTCTGCAAGAGGTAAGAGTACAAAGTGGTCGCACCCAAATCTTCTTGGAGATATACCTTGTCATGCTCTGCATAAACCTGTGGGACAGGGAGTTCTTTTTCATGGAAGTGACGCGAAAATGAAATAAATGCGTTTTGCTCTCGTGAGTCAGGAGCATATGTGCCGATGGCCGATTTTTTTTGACCTTGTAAACGATAGTAAACGCGGTCAGAACCAGAAGGCGCTAAAGGAAGAATTAAGGTTGTTGCCTCTCCGGCCCATTCTTCAAAAAGTACGGCAAGTTGTTTTTCGATTTGTGCTGAATTCATGAACTCGAATTTGAGAAAAATCCTGAATAAAACGGAATAAGAATGTACGGACAAATCTACTTAGGCGTCATGCTAAATGAAAAGTATACCTGCGAAAATCAGAACAAGCAGAATGAAATACAGAGAAAAAGATATAATTAGGATTATGCTCATTTCGATAATAGAGCGCAACCATCCTTTCTCAAAAACAAAATGATAGGTTTGCACATAATAGAAAAACATGACCAATATATATATGATTAGCAAGACTTCTGATTGGAGATAGGTACCAATGAGTAAAACGATACTGAGAAGGTTACTTAACGTCAAGAGGTAGGTATGAAGCACCAGGTGTTCCGGGAAATTAAACCTTTTTTTGGTATTAAAGGCCCAAGTCATAAGTGCTGCAGCTGGCAGGTATATCCATAGGAACAAATTAAAATAGGTAAGGAATATATCTTGAAGGAACGTGAGTTTATCCGAATCAATTTTTGGTTGATCTCTGACTTGATCATTGAATCCTTCGAAGAAGGCGTCAAACTGACCGAGAAATGAAAAAGTGATTATGATAATGGCAGTACTTACAATGAGCAATCGAAAAGGGGGGATAAAATGAAAACGTTGCGCACCTAAGTAATCTAAAAAAAGCTTACCCGGATTTACAAATAACCTTTTCAATGTGTACAGTCCTCCTCGGTCTATTTCAAATGCTTCCAGCAGGCTGCTAAACCATCTCTTCATCGTGATACGATGCACTTTGCGTGACTCCGTAATAATAATAGGATGATCTTTTTTTGGAAGCGTAGGCATGGTTAGGCGAAAATAATGAAAAAAGAAGAGCTACGAAGACTATTATCAGATGGATCGGAATATGATTCGGCTTTCGGTCCATCCTGACGGCAGTGTTTCCAATTGTGCATGTGCATTATGTTTATCCGCAATCTCTCGTATAATAGTGAGGCCTATGCCTTGGCCATCGGGTTTGGTACTAAAGAAAGGAGTTCCGATTTTATCAGCTACATCTTCTGCGATACCGGAGCCATTATCTGCAACCACGAATTGTAAAGGCTTAGTGTCAAGACGCAATTTTATATGGCCCCCTCGCTTTAGGGATTCGAGTGCATTTTGCACCATATTAACCAGGGCTTGTTCCATTAGTTTTTCATCTATTAGATGGATAGTATTTGTTTGTGGAACTTCGATTTGTATCTCGGTGTTTTGTGCTTGTGCGACAGGAGCCATAAGGTAAAATACATGGTGCAGCAGTTCTTGGAGGTCGTAAGGCTGTAAGCAAGGTTCGGGAAGCCTCAGGACTTGAGCAAAGTTACGCATGAAGGTATTCATGCGTTTATTTCGATCGATAGCTACGTGAAGGGATTGATGATATCATCTGCCAGATCGTCTTCGGGGTCGATTGGGTAAGCTTCGATGGTAGTTTGCAGGATAGAGTTAATGGCCCCGATGGAGTTGTTAACTTCGTGGGCCATCATGCGAATGACTTTTCCATATGCTCTCTTTTCAGCGGCCAGTAATTCGCGTGATAATTCCTGAATGGTTATGAATTTGCGAGGAAATCCCCTATGGACAAATTGGGCTATCTCACAACGTAACTGTTCCTGGCTTTTGCCTTTTACTATTCCACTTTTTCCAACATTCCACTTCGCTATTTCCATTAATATGGGGTGGGGAATGTCGTTTAGTGTCATTTTATGTGGATTTTCTTGGAGTTCGAGAATAGCTTTTGCTTGCGGGTTAATGTCCGTAATTCTCCCGTCATAATCAAGTAATATAATACCGGCTGGAGATGCTGTAATTAGCTTTTCCAGAAGTTGATTAGTGGAAAAAACGTTTCACCTGTAGGGAATTACAAATGGCAAACCGCCGGAGGCGGATTTTTTTCAGATTTGGGCATTTCCCTACAGGAAAATAGTAAGGAAAACCGCCCAAGGCGGGGAATTTTGAGATTGGGACAT
>JABSSK010000461.1 GCA_013214265.1 Saprospiraceae bacterium
TGGCTACAGATACCCGTCTTGTAGTGCTTTATTGCTTTAGGTTGTCCGTTGAAAGGAATAATAATGAAAAGGATACAATTAGAAATCATAATTATGAACGTACTTTACCGACTATCTTTTTACCATACACATCCATTTTATGGCCTTAACTAAGTGGAAACTTTGGCAAAATCTGATCAGGACCTTACTGAAACGCCCAAGGCAAGTATTGCGTGCAGTAAATTGGTCCAACCTCAAAACACTTTATTATGCTATTCGCTACGAACCCGCAGCACTAATTTGGCAAAACTTTCTTCATCTGGTCAGGCAGTACAAAAATAGAATGTATCGTCAAAGAAATTTAATAGAAGATGGATACGTCAAAGTATATTTCGAGAATACATATCGGATGCCCAGTAAGCTATATTTATCCGGATGGGTAATTGGTTTAGGCAAAACCATTACCCAAGTGATTGTATACGAAGCGCAGCAGCCGATTGGCACCTTTATACCATCCTTTGAGCGGGACGATGTTTCTCGAAAATATGGTAATTCATATCTGCAAAGTGGTTTTCAATTTATGGGTGATCTATCCTCTCCCAACCACCCCTTAACACTTGAAATACAATTTATTGATAGTGAAGCCCAACGCATAAGTATACCCGAAACCGATTACGATGAATTGTATCAGACTAAATTGAAAATTGAAGAATCTGATGTATTAAACCTGAACAAGCTGAATCGACAGTTCAGGAAAAACAACAAAAACCCATTTTCAATATACCTGCAAGCCACTAAAAAACAGTGGGATATTCTGGTTCCAGAAACCCATACTTACCCTTTTACCGTTATTTTGCTTTCCGACAAACCAGCTGATGGATATATCGTGCAGTTGCATCCCGCAGCGATACCTCACCCTGACCTGCTTTGGATAATTGGTCGGACCATTCTTATGGACAGGCCTGCCTGTATCTATTGGGACGAGGATGAATTACGTCCTGACGGAAGAAGAGTTAAACCTCACTTCAAACCTGATTTTAATCTGACTTATTTACTAGGTTGGAATTATATCGGATACAATTTTTGTTATAAAGCCTCTCTAGCCAGTGATATCGAAAAAGAAAATGTCCACCCTTTAGAGATTATGCCCCAAATAAAACCTGATGCAATTAGCCATATTACAACAACACTAACCCACCAACCACAACTGGAATTTAGGGACCCTACCGAAGAAGAAAATGTACGCCAAAAATACCTGCATAAGTTCCATCCGGAAGCTCAACTTGCAACAGGTCTACTCGCTGATACCTGGCGGATACAGTATCCCATCACGACCCCAGAAAAAGTCACCATTATCATTCCCTTTCGGGATCAGGTTGCCTTACTTAAACAATGCCTTAGCAGTCTTCAAACCTTTAATACCTACCCTAATATTTCTCTTTTTCTCATTGACAATCAGAGTATAGAACCCGAAACCCACGATTACCTCAAGCAGGTTCAAACGACCTACCCCGATTGTAGGGTTGTTTTGTATGACCAACCATTTAATTATGCGGCCATGCACAACTGGGCCATCGATCAAATTGACTCACCCTATGTTTTGTTACTAAACAACGATATTGAATTTTTTCAAACATATACCATCGAGTCATTACTTGAATATGCCCAACACCCCGAGGTTGGAGCTGTGGGGGCTAAGCTTCTTTTTCCGGATCACACCATTCAGCATGCGGGGGTTATTGTAGGGATCAATGGCGTTGCTGATCATGCGCATAAACACTTGCCGGCTGCTGTTCCTGGTTATTTTTACAGGGCCAATACCCCCCAAGAATTATCCGCATGTACGGCCGCCTGTTTACTCATGAAAACCCATCTTTATCGGCAGGCCGGAGGTATGGACGCTACTTCATTCCCGATTGCATTCAATGATGTTGATCTCTGTTTAAAATTAGTTGCCCAAGGATACGACATTATCTACACCCCATATGCCTGTTTAATTCATCATGAATCTATGAGTAGAGGAACCGACCTTACTCCACAGCAAAAAAAGAGAGCACAAAGTGAAATTAAAGCATTCCGAAAAAAATGGCGTACATTTCTAACCAAAGGAGACCCGTTCTATCACATCAAATTCTCAATTCGCAGCGGTCATTTCGAATTATCCGAAATCTAACTAACCACGTTAAACATAAACCAAATCCTTAACTTGATCCCTTAAGATGAATTTATTGTTTGTGTGTCATCAATTCCTGCCAGAACATATCGGTGGGACTGAACTATATACCTGGGGGCTCGCCAAGCGAGCATATAAGATGGGATGGAATGTATTGGTATTATCCTATATGGAGGAACCTTCGGGTGATCCTGATAATTTTTATCTGGATTGGTCAGCGTATAATGGGCTACCAACAGCCCGAATCTTTTTCAATTTGGGTGCCGCAAAAAATCCGATCCAAGCGGAATATTACAATGAGGAACTTATTCCTTTTTTTAAGGAAATTTGGGAAAGATTCCAACCTGATCTGGTTCATTTTACCCATAGCATGAAAGTGAGCAGTAGCGCTATTCATTTCTTTACTAGAAAAAAAATACCCACCGTACTTACCTTATCTGATTTCTGGTTTATTTGTCCTCGCCATACCCTACTAAAATGGGATGGCAGCTTATGTCAAGGTCCAAAATACAGTATGTATTGTGCTAAATGTTTGCACCAAACACATGGTTTCTTACCCCGGAAAATAATGAACTGGAGTACCACCAAAACGGGGAGTTACTTAATAGCACATCGTTATTTACCCCAACCAATAGCATCTCCTACCCTAAAGCAGCAAGTTAAGACATTAGCTAATCGGAATAAATGGCTCAGAGAAACTGCACTCCAAACCGATAGGATTCTTGTTTTATCTTCATTCCAAAAGGATATACTTACCAAAAATGGATTTCCTAAAGATCGCCTGACCCTTACCCCTCATGGAATTGAAACAGCGCATCTACAAAAGACGGTTCAGACACCTGCTGCCTACCTTAACATAAGGCTTACTTTTATTGGAAGTATCGTTCCCCATAAAGGTCTACACACATTTCTGGAAGCTTTCGGACAAGTAAACCGCTCTGACCTTACCTTGACCATCTATGGCAGCACCGATCCGGCAATTGCCTATCAAAACCATATATTGGAAGCCTCTGCAAAAATGCGGAACGTACACTTTGGGGGTGTGTTTCCTGCTGACGAAATGGGGAACATTCTGGCACAAACCGATATTCTCATAATGCCCGTGGAATGGTATGAAAACGAACCGCTAGTTATTAAAGCGGCTTTATACCAAAAAATTCCCGTTATGGCTTCAGATATCGGATCCCTTCGTGAAATGATTCAACCCGGAGTAAATGGCTGGCTCATCCCACCACGGCATCAAGCTTCTTGGGTTAAAGTGTTACAAGCAATAAAACGAGAAATCTTGCCTGTGTTCCAAGGTGCCTCCTTTCCGGTTTACTCCATGGATACATATTTTTCGAATATTTTGAACATTTACAACGACATCAAGC
>JABSSK010000462.1 GCA_013214265.1 Saprospiraceae bacterium
ACACTGTGGTATTTGGGGAAGCAATGAAGCAAGTGTACACTTGCATTTTAATAACCTTTATATCCACGATCTTTTTGCTCCTGTACCCGGAGCATCAGACGGTAAGAAAGAAACAATGTATGAGGGTGTCGCCTTACAATTTGCTTCTCCTAATGTGGGTACTGCTCATTATCGCGATATCAGAATAGAAAACTGTCGAGTTGAAAATATCGGAACCCACGCTGTCGTGATTCATAAATGGCCTCGAGAAAATGAACTAGCACAAGCCACCTTTCACGATAGCATCACCATTGTAGACAATCACTTTGAAAAGCTTGGTGGAGACGGCATCGTTACGGCAGGTTGCAAAAATGTATATATCGCAAGGAATACCATCAAAGAACCCGGATGTTTTGATGATCCGCGTATGAAAGGAAGAGGTGATGGTTTATGGACGTGGTACACCATCGATGCCATAGCAGAATATAATTACCTCAGTGGCGCACGTGGTCGACTGGACTGTACCGGGATGCATGTAGATATAGGAAGCCGAAATAATATTTTTCAATATAATCTCAGCTATGATAATGAGGGCGGATTTTGTGAGATCATCGGGGATTCTCATAACAATGTTTATCGCTATAACGTAAGCATTAATGATGGGAGGCGCACCAGTGGAGTGAATGAATTTGGTCGACAAAAAGGGCCAGGAGTAGTTATTTTACTGTCCGGCTACATGGCTGATCGGTTAGGCGAAAACGTTAAAAAGGGTCCTTTTTATTCCTACTTTTATAATAATACTATTTATACAGACCCATCGATTGCAGCCAATTTCAGTGTGAACCATTCCGCTAAAGGGGCCCTTATTGCCAACAACCTTTTTATTATTGAAGGTTCTGCTCATGATATTTCCTGGAGAAGACCCACTGATATCGGTGATCACGAAAATATTATTTTCACCAACAACAGAACCATTACGGGGTACGCTACGATTCCGCACGATACCCTGCAAATGCCCCATGCCTGGGATGTCTTTCTGGACAATATAGCTATTGATCCTCAATGTGTAAATCCGGGTGGAGCAGATGCACTTGATTACTTGCCAGCTAATTATTCTGTTATAAAGGATCAGGGTATTGCTTTGTTTCGCTTACCGAATGATCCATATGGGGTTCTGGGTGGTTTTGTTCCCGTTAAAGGCGATTATCGTGGCAGGACAATCAACGGCCTTCCTGATATTGGTGCTTTTGAGATGCAGTAAGGGCATTAGGATTCATTTTTTTGTACAGAAGCAAGGCCACTTGCGGCGATTTACGCTTCTGATTTAAGATAATTTTTGAGCTATTTAATAGGATTACATATGACAAAGATCACTTTACTTTTTCTCATTCTACTTAGTTGTCTTGGATGCAGTGAACAACCCGCAGAAATGGAAAGACCCAATGTGGTCTTTATGGTATGTGATGATCTGAATGATTATATCGGGGTATTTGGTGGTCATCCACAAGCTCGGACTCCCCATATGGATGCTTTAGCCGAAAACGGGGTTGCCTTTCTCAATGCACAGAGCAATATTCCGGTGTGTTCTCCGTCGCGCAATAGCTTTTTAACGGGGGTTTACCCTCATGACTCCGAAGACTTTGCGTGGACACCCAGAACCGAACAAAAGATGCTGCAGCACAATAAGACTTTTATTGATCTGTTCAAAGAGAACGGCTATTATATAGCGGGTAGTGGTAAAATATACCATACCCACGAAACAGAACCGTGGGATGATTGGGGGGCGAAGCTAACACACAACTATGGTCCTTTCGCATTTGATGGTGAAGACCGGGTAGCTCATCCTGATGTGCCCCTTCCATATCGGGAAATCGGACCTATCGACGGATCATATGGCCCTTTTTTAGGTGGGGATTCGTCTTCAACAAACGAAGCTTATATTGGGTGGATGCAAGGGTGGGATGAGGAGGCCTTCCGTTATGTATCTGATGATGATCGTGATTTGACCAATGATGAGAAACATGCAGAATTTGCTATTCAAAAAATAGAAGCGTTTGAAGCCCAAGCCATCGACCAGCCTTTTTTTATAGGCTTGGGTTTTGTTCGGCCACACACCCCCCTACACGCTCCAGAAAAATATTTCAACATGTTTCCTCTCGATGAAATCGAATTGGATAAATGGCAGCAGGATGATGATTTTGATACCTGGTATGCGGATAATTTTAATCCTGATATGAAAGGCCTAAGATACTACCGCACCCTATTGGCATCCTATGATGGAGATCGGGAAATGGCCCTAAAATCTTTTTTACAAGCATATCTGGCCTGTATTGCTTTCGTTGATGATCAGATTGGTAAGGTCGTTGATGCTATTCGGTCTTCTCGTTACGCGGACAATACCATCATTATTCTGACCAGTGATCATGGATGGCAAATGGGGGAAAAGTCTTATCTCTTTAAAAATTCAGCCTGGGAGGAGAGCTGTCGGGTACCATTAATTATTTCTGGTGCAGGAACCCAAACAGGAAAAGTAGCCCAGCCTGTATCCTTAATTGATCTGTTCCCTACGCTGGTGGATTATGGCCAGCTGAAGGGCCCCAATACCATTAATGACCAGGGAGGTGAACTCGGCGGATACAGCCTTAGGCCTTTGTTGGAAGACCCAGATAATGGGCAGTGGCCAGGCCCCGCAGGAGCCCTTTCTATAATTGGTAATTATGCATCCGTACAAGATAGTACGCCGGCAGGACAGAATTTCTCCTACCGAACGATCGATTGGCGATACATCCGTTACCATGATAAACGAGAAGAGTTATACGATCATCGCGTTGATCCGTACGAATGGAATAATCTGGCCTCGGACACTTTGCATCAAGATATTTTGACTCAGTTAAGGGCTGAAGTGGATGCTTTAGCTTTCGGAGAGTAAACACGTTTAATACCAATACCAACAAGGCATCATGGACAGATCGAAATGGTTCTTTTATTCGCTTGTATGCATTTATTTGGTTTCCTGTGCGGAGGTGAAGCAATCTGCATTGGAAGAACCCCAGCCTAACCTGATTGTCATTATGACGGATGATCAGGGATGGGCCGACGTTGGGTTCAATGGATGTCAGGATATTCCAACGCCGCATATAGACCGTATTGCCCAGGAAGGGGTACGTTTTGCGGAAGCCTACGTAACATTTCCAGTTTGTGGGCCCAGTCGGGCCGGTTTTTTGACGGGGAGGTATCAAGACCGGTTTGGGTTTACGACCAATCCGAGTATTGACCCTGGCAATCCTACGGCAGGACTTCCACTCGAAGAGGAAACTATAGCACAAGTGCTCCAAAAAGCGGATTATAGAAGTGCTATTATCGGGAAATGGCATATGGGTACCCATCCCCTCTTTCACCCTCTGGAGCGCGGGTTTGACTATTTCTTTGGCTTTCTCTCGGGGGGGCATAATTATTATCCACAGGATTTGTACCTCGATGATATAACCCAGGTGACCAAAAAATGGGAATGGTACCGAACAAAATTAATTGAGAATAGGCAA
>JABSSK010000463.1 GCA_013214265.1 Saprospiraceae bacterium
AATGAAGAGTACCAATGGTATGAGGATATGACAGCCCTTATACCTGCGGACCCCTCTAGTGCAACCAGTTCGACTTATACTCCAACCACAGCGCCAAGTGCTGATGGTAGCTTTTTTGTTAGAACCCGAAGTTCAGTAACCAATTGTTTGTCAGATACCGTGGAAATACCATTTACGGTGAGCTCGGCACCTGTCATATCGGTTGTGGGAAGTAACCCAACCGTGGATGGAGCTTCCGACGGATCCATTACTATATCCGGACTAACAGCATCATCAACTTATACGTTGGAGTATCAGCTTAATAATGGAGCTATCAACTCTATCCCAGGACAAGTAGCGGATGGTTCTGGCAATATTATTATATCTTCTCTTAGTGCTGGGGTGTATCGGAATATTCGCGTTATCGACGGTTCCTGCCCATCAAATAAGAGAGTCATTGCTCTATTTAACCCCAGTGACCAAGGTGTCGACGAAGATAATATTAGTCCTTTTCGAAATACTGTAGTCATTCAAGGAGGGTATAATAGTGGTTATTTCCAGTTCAATTCTGATGAAACAGCTTGTACAGGGTCAAGTGATATTTTTGATTCGTACCCCTCGCCTGGTTCTTCGGCCACTGATGGTATTGCAGTGGGTATAATTCGTGATCCAAAGCCTGTTCCTCCCAATACACCTACGGATGTTGAATTAAATGGTTGGGTGAGTTTTAATCTCAACAATAGCGTTCCCGTAAATGCGGTTATTGAAAAAGTGGAATACCGACCTGTTGCAGCAAGTACCTATGGTAACAACGTTTGTGAGGTGCCATTGATCAGTGCATCGGGAGATATACAATTCGATGTGAACCAAGTTTTCGATGAAAACTATGGGGATTATTTGATTTTTAGCGAAGATGCTTTCGATGATATTGGTAATGAAAAATATAACGATTTTATTATCGCTGCTGAAGAAGAAGGAACATGGACAGATCTTGGGGCGCAAGGTGCAATAGACGTTCAAAACCGTGTTGACGGAGATGGCATTTTTCAGGTAGGTATTTCCCTCTCGTTTGGCGATTTCAACATTGTGGTCTTTCAATTTCACGGAATGATTTTCGCCCCTGCCGAGGATCACGAATTAAGAATCACCTATCACCAGTTGGATTATGGTGACTTGCCTGAGCCCAAATTTGCTACCGATCAATCGGGAGGTTTACTAGGGCCTAGTCACCGTATTGATTCTATTGATATCGATACGGATCCAATGGTTACGAACTTACAGCCTAATATGTATTTGGGTGCAGTACCACCAGATGCTGAACCCATCGCCTATCCCAATACCATAGCTGAAGGTGACGACAATCAAGGAACAGATGATGAAGATCTGACCACAGATATCTTTGTCAATGCGAATACTAACAACGAATTATGGGCAGGTGATATCATCAGCATGGCTATACCGGCTGTTAATAATTATAATCAGGATGCCAATGTTATAGTATTTATTGATTGGAATGATGATGGTGTTTTTGATAACACAACAGAACGCTACAGCGAAACGATAGCCGCAAGCACTTCCAGTACAGTCAACTTTGATAATATCCTTATTCCTGACGATGTGGGTAATGTGACGGTTGGTGTTCGCATTCGGATCACTTCGGGTGATGTGTTTGATGCCTACGGTCCTGCTCCTGATGGTGAAGTAGAAGACTTATTTGTTGCGGTTTATGCTTTCGACTATGGTGACCTACCCGATTCTGATCCGGCGACTACAGGAAGTGATAATTACCAGACTGTTTTTTCGAGAGATGGAACAACTGGTGTTGGACCCCGTCATCAGGTTAATGAAAATTTGACTATCGGAGCGGTTGTTGATCCGGAAGGTAATGGTAGTCCTCAGGTGAATGGTTTGGGGGATGATCTTGATGGGATTGACGACGAGGATGGCGTATTTCCTCCGGATACCATCATCCGCGGCACTACAGCTACTTTTCAGGTATTTGTTCGAAATCAGACCTCGTCGACAGCTTATTTGCAAGGATTTGTAGATTGGAATGACGACGGTGATTTTGAAGATGGTTTTGCGAATCAGAAATCAGGTCCCATTAGTATTGCTGCTAATCAAAGTGGTCTATATCCTGTGGCGTTTGCGGTACCTAATGATAATAATGTATTGCCAGGACGGGTAGCGTATCGCTTCCGATTGAGTGATGAAAACACGTTGGTGCAAACGTCCACTGGCCCGTTGGGAGCCACAACAATATTGGGAGAAGTGGAAGATGGTTATGTTTCTATTACAGGGGTAGATTGGGGTGATTTACCGGAGCCTTTGTATGCTACGGACGGAAATGGAGTTACATCGGGCGCTCATCACCAGATACGTACTATTACGGACCCTACAGATGGCGTTGTTCCTCGTATTTGGATTGGTGCAACTCGCCCCGAAGCGGATGATGATGGTCAGCCTGCTACAAATGCAGATGGTGATGATATGGATGGTTTTGATGATGAGGACCTATCACCATCTAACTTTACGAATACATTAACCAATAATGTGCTGATTGCGGGTGATACCATTAATTTCCGTATACCGGTTGTGAATTATACAACTACCACGGGCATTTTGGTTGTTTTCATTGATTGGGACGAGGATGGTATTTTTGAGAATGTTAGTGAGCGTTATGACTTACCTGTATTGGATACAGATACAGAAAAGATTTTTAATATCACGGTGCCTACTTATGCTAAAACTGGTGAAAAGGGCGTACGGGTACGAATTTCTACCCAAGCGATTTCGGATGCCTACGGGTCCGCATATGATGGTGAAGTAGAGGACTTTTTGGTTGAAGTAAAAGCCTACGATTATGGTGATTTGCCGGACGCTGAAGACGCGGATGCTTCGGGAGTGACAGCGGAGGGTAATTACGAGACGATATATACACGCGATGGTTTGCGTGGTCCACGTCACTTGATCGTAGAAGGATTATCGATTGGTACCCTGGTTGATGCGGAAGGTAATGGTCAGCCGCAGTTGAATGCGGTGGGTGATGATATCGCAGATATTGATGACGAGGACGGCATTATTCCTCCGGATACGATCTATCGGGGTGTACCGGCAGTATTCCAAGTCTTTGTAACAAATACAACCAGCGAGACAGCGTATTTGCAGGGTTTCGTGGATTGGGATGATAATGGGTCACTGGAAGAACCCAATAATAAGGCTACTCCTCTGAGCATCAATTCGATGGCCAGTGGATGGTATGATGTGACGTTTATGGTGCCACAAGAGCCTAACCCACTTCCCGAGCGGGTGGCTGCTCGCTTCCGACTGACAACTACTTCGAATACCTTGGTTCTCTCTTCGACGGGGCCTTCTGATGCCAATGATATAAATGGTGAGGTGGAAGATTTGTGGGTACCGATTGTCGGCTATGACTGGGGTGATTTACCGGAGCCACTGTATGCTACGGATGCTAGTGGTGGGTTGGTTGGCCCTAGCCACCGGGTTGTGGCGGTTTCGGTAGGCGCAGATACTA
>JABSSK010000464.1 GCA_013214265.1 Saprospiraceae bacterium
TCAATGAACCTGACCAACTATCAAAAAACTAACTTCCATCATCCCTATTAAGCTTGCCAAGAAGAATCACAAAAAGCAAGTACAGAAATAGATGGGTCAGAACTGATCGGTATGGTACCACTGGATGCCATTACAAGGACCGGACGCTTCTTTGGTCATAAACAAATGACCGATGAAGAAGCCATACAACAGGCGATCACTTCCCTCGGGTTACAAGCAGTTAAACCCTTTCAGCCCCAAAAACAAATTCTTGACTATGTACTTGACCAAAAAATGAAGCCCAAACCTTAGGCTCATTCTACCAAATCCTATTTGTATTTTCTGAAAATTTATCTGCTAGAGAACATCATAATTACATCGTTTCTGACTACTCTACTTCATCAGGTTTACCACCAATAAAATGAGTCATCCGCTGACCATTCCGTAAGTTGAAGACGTCGTTCCGCACGCCACGCCTGACCCTCCTGCCGAAATATGACCAGCCGCGTTGGTACCTGCCAATCATCAAATGGCTTTATCTGTGACCATTGCCACCGATACACAAAAGTGGTAACCTCACCTTGGTAATACCCAAAATCAACAACTATACCTTCCTTTTCCGTTTTCTCAATTTGTAGTACGGAATCACCCATTTGAATCAGAGTAGCCCCAGAACCTACTTTCACGGAAGAGAAAGCTTGGTTCTCCCCTTTCGGTAAAATTCGAAACCAAGGAAACCAGACCAACGGATTGTGCCATTCTGGTAACAAGCTCGTTCCGGTGGGAACAGGAAGTACTGATAATAATCGTTTGTATTCCAGGTGCTCACCCCCTTCCACCAATTGTGCGACCCACTTTCGGGATACAAAAGGCCCCAAGGTTTCATCCGCATACAGGATGCATTGGCTTATGGTTGGGGTAATAAAAGCCTTAGCTTCCAGTGGAATCCAGAAACCTTTAGATCGGGCAGCTCCCTTAATTTTCAACCTCAATGTTTGCGGGTTAAAGTCCTGCGTATCCCCCCAGATTTGAATCCAGCTTTCATGGCCAGATATAGACTTTTCCTTTACTTTTTGCCGGAAGGCAGCCTCAAAAAGCATACCCGCTCTTCGTTGCACTTGCTTTCTGACCTGCCGGCTGCCTAAATGATCTGCCAATAAAATGAGGAAAACAATAAATGGCAATAGCGAAATCAAAGACCAGATCATGGCGTAAAAGTTTTACATATCATGGGATAAAGGTACCTTTCCATAATCATTTTAAGTAAAATAAAGTTTTTTCATGCTTGAAGTCCTGATTTTACAGAACGTAATACCCACTCTACGTATGAGCTTTTTACTAATCATCAGCTCTTGCCTTTCCCTGTCGTGCAATAACCTTTTTGCTACCCAAGGAGGAACTTGCCAGATCATTACCCATCCCGATACTACACTTATACCCTTTGTAATGCCCTATCAAATCAATGATCCGGATACGACCTTCACACTACATAAAGACCTGAAAGAAATATCAGGATTAGGTTTTACTCCTGACCACCAATTCCTGCTCGCAGTTCAGGACGAAAAGGGAAAAGCTTTTTTTCTCGACCCCGAAACGGGGAAAGTCAACAAAAAGGTTACCTTCTGGAAAGATGGCGACTATGAAGGGATTGAAGTGGTAAGCGAATCGGTTTTTGTTGTAAAAAGCTCCGGAACCCTGTATGAATTTAAATTGGATGCTGACCAAGAACCCGAAACCATAAAGTACAATGGTTTTTTAAATGGGGACTATGATGTAGAAGGGCTTGCCTTCGATGCTCAGAATAATCGTTTGTTATTGGCTTGCAAAGCAGCTTCAGGTGCAGATACCGCTGAGCCTACTAAATCCATTTATGCCTTCCGCTTGGCCGATTCCGTTTTCGAGCGCGACCCCGCTTACTGTCTTCGTAAAAGTGATGTACTTGACTATCTGGGGCTGGCTCCCATGCTTCGCAAAATGGATAAAAATGTTTCTTTTTTTGATCCGGACCGCGATGGTTTTGATTTTAGTCCTTCCGCATTGGCTATACATCCTGAAACAACAGATATCTACATCCTTTCCTCAGTCGGTAAAATGCTTATGATTATTGGGCAGGATGGAACGCTGAAGCACATAGAAAAATTATCAAAAAAGAAACACCAACAGCCGGAAGGCATTGCTTTTGCACAGAATGGCACCTTGTATATTTCCAATGAAGCCGGTAATGAAAAGCCGGTAATTCATAAATTCCGTTACCAGAAAGAGGATGCACAATAAAAAGAGAATCCTTTTTTTGTTTTATTTCTTCTTTTGACGGATGTTTGCCAAAGCGAACAAAAAAAGCCGATAAGGCGTATCTAAACATATAATTGTTCACGAAAAATCATCTTTTCATAAAAAGCCACCCAAACTAATGAGCGTCATAGAAATGAAAGTACCTACCATTGGCGAATCCGTTACAGAAGTAACACTATCACAATGGTTGGTTGCAGATGGCGAATATGTGGAGTTGGATACTCCTATTTGCGAATTTGAATCAGATAAAGCAACACTGGAATTCCCGGCGGAAGCCTCGGGAAAATTAATCCACGTTGCCCAAGAAGACGATGATCTGGAGATTGGTGCGCTGGTTGCCCGTATTGATACCAGTGTTACGAAGGAAGGTGGTTCCGCTGGTGATACCCCTAAAACAGCAGCACCTGCCACAAAAGAGCAGCCTCCAGCCCCGGAGCAGAGCCAACCGGATCCTGCCCAAGAAAAGGCTACGTATGCACCTGGGCGCCCCTCCCCTGCCGCCTCCAAAATCTTAAAAGAGAATAAGATCAATCCGGAGAATGTAAACGGGACCGGACGCGACGGACGCATCACTAAAGAAGATGCCCAGCAAGCGGTGAATAATAAAGCAAATCAACCCGTCCCTCAGCCACCAAAGCCTCAGCCCAAGCCTGAAACACCAAAGCCTACCGTTACTTTCCGTAACCCCGCTTCCTTCTCGCGTGAAGAATCGAGAAAGAAAATGACCCGGATGCGCCGTACCATTGCTAAACGATTGGTAAGTGCCAAGAATGAAACGGCCATGTTGACCACCTTTAATGAAGTGGACCTCACCAACATCATGGCTATGCGCAAAAAACATCAGGAAAAGTTTGTTGACAAATACGGTATCAAGCTTGGCTTTATGTCCCTTTTTGCAAAAGCCTGCGCTCAGGTACTAATGGATATGCCCGATGTCAATGCACGATTGGATGAAAATGACCTAGTATACCACGATTATGTGGATATCAGTATCGCTATTTCTACCCCTACCGGCCTCGTAGTTCCTCCGGTCAAGAATGTTGAATCCCTGCACTTTGCTGAGATCGAACATAAAATCAAAGAACTAGCCATCAAGGCACGTAATAATGAATTAACGTTAGACGAAATGTCTGGAGGTACATTTACTATCACCAATGGTGGTGTGTTTGGTTCCTTGTTGAGTACCCCAATTATTAATGAGCCACAATCAGCCATTCTGGGTATGCACGGTATTAACC
>JABSSK010000465.1 GCA_013214265.1 Saprospiraceae bacterium
TAATAATCCCCATAAGTGCCCATATGATTACAGATGCAAAAAAGATATCGCCAAAGCGAATAATCATAAAAAAGCCTACGCCTGATGCTAATGCCACTAAAATGGCAGTCCAAATGGCGGGGTTCAGCGGCGTCCCCGTATATCCGGAAGAAGAAAGCCCTACCGTCGTATTGGCAATGGTGGCCACAATGATCCAGCCCAGATAAATTGAAAAAGGCGCTTTAATACCCCGAAAGGTTTTCCAAGAGTAACCATCCAGCCGACGATAAATGACGACCAAGGACAACAGAATAACTGCCATGATGAGCAATGATCCCCAAACCAATAAGTTGTGCCACGCTAATATCCAAGCCATATTCGCCAATCCATTAATGATGAACCAGGGGCCAATAGATAACACATAATCCGGAGGGGTAGCATTGGAAAACAGCCCTTTCGACTGACGGATCGCAAACCATAACAATCCCAAATAAATAATACCCCAAATGCTAAAAGTAAAACCAGCCGGGGTGAATAAATTGGGATACATATCTGATATTTCACCCGTAGTTCGACCAGCAATTGGTAAGGCCGTAGCTAAATAGTTAATAGCGATAACACCAATAAAAACGAACCAGTTACCAATTTGTAAAGCGCGTGCGTTCATAATAATGAGATGAGTGACAAGAATCACCGAGACGGTGACATTCCAGTGTAAAAGTTTCCCTAAAGATAGGAAATATAGAGAATGCTGTATTTAGGAGGCCAAGTCCTTTCCCGATATAAACCAACCCGCCTGTACGAAGTAGCGCGACCTGTTGGTATGCAAAAAAATTACCGCCAGCAGAAAGCATAGCGGTATTATGTAACGTGAGAAAAGAAAGTTTAACCATTCTCGTATCGCGTAAAGTAGGCTTGTAAAAAATAAGGGCTAACGGTAATCTACCGTTAGCCTTTATGCATCAGTTCAGGATATTACTCCGTCGTAATTCTCGGCTGATCGCCGGTTTTAACCGATCGGCTGCCCGCATCAGCATCTCAAAATCAGATGGGAATGGTACTGGACGGTTACCAATTTTACGTTTTGACTCTCTACTCAGAGCACGTCTGTCACCACGGTAAGTAGCTGCATAATTTTCAAATAAAGCCTGCGCACTAATTTCTTCCGCATTCATAACGCGATCGCGGTACAGATCAATGAAGCGCATACGCCCTCGGAGGGCAGCTTCTTTGCTCTGATAGTTTTCCAGCACGAATGCCTTGATCTCGACAATTCTGGGCACTTTGATATCATTACCCAGACTGTCTTTGGCTACGTTCCCATTTTCGTCCAATACATACTCTTCACCATCTTCAATTTCTCGGGTATCGGTATATTCCCTTTCACTAACCCGCTCAGGGCCCGTAAATAAATTGGTAAGTTCGAGAATAACCTCATAGTCATAGTCTACCTGACTATCACTGCCCGTATGAAATATCTTCCATTGGGAATTCAAGGATCGTTCGTCCAACTGTAATAGGGCTTCCTTCATCCCGTTAGGCATAATCTGATTAGAGCGGTTGGCAACGGATACCAATATATAGGTGGTACCCAGTTCGAGCGCCTCATTCATCAGGCGATCTTCGTCTTTATAGCGCGAAAAGAACGATTTGATTTGTCCAAAGGAGGCATAGGCTTCTCGAGCGGCCATCCGATTGCCTCGACGTGCTTCCGCCATCAGGGTAACCCCATTATCATAATAGTAGGCTACGGCATTCTCTTTAGCCTCCCGCTCCAAGTCATCGATGATGACAAAAGCAAAATCGAAATCGATGCCTTGCGCCTCCGACATTGGTAGGAAACTGGATACTTTTTCTTGTCTCTTGCGGATTCCTTTGTAGATGCTATAGATTTTCGGCCAATTCTCAGCACGTTGCTCATTTTTCAGGCGATTTGCTGTATTCATATCTCTTTGATTGGCTTTTTTAAAGCCTTCTTCTAAAGCACTAACGTATTTTTCTTTCAGCTTTTCCTTTCCCGCCATCCGGCGAATCGCTATATCGATGGCTTCATCATAGTTTCCAACATCGATCATTTTGCCAGGAGAAGCACAGCCGCCCATCAGTAGGGAAATACCCAATAATAGTGTAAATAGGTTCAACTTTCTTTTCATAGGTCTGATATTTAGGTTTCTTTCTATGGATCTTATATTGCAAAAGTATATGGCTTTGAAAATTTGTCTAGCTACTAAACCGTTAAAAGCGGATATACTTTAGTTAAAAAGGTGCAAAAAGTATTAACGGTAGGTTAAGTTGCTCCGCAGGTCCTTTCGGACTATACCCCTTCTTCCCAAACCTGCACCAATTCAATTATTGTGCGCACAGCGGCTTCCATATCCTGAACACTTACCCACTCATGCCTGGAATGAAAAGCCTGCTCACCCGCAAAAATATTAGGGCAAGGCAATCCCATAAAAGAAAGCCTGGAGCCGTCTGTTCCGCCACGGATACTTGATTTTACCGGTTCCATACCCGCACGACGTATGGCTTCTTCCGCAAAAGCTACCACCTGTGGATGCTGATCCAAGACCTCTTTCATGTTCCGATATTGCGCAGTTACCTCCAGTTGAGCAGATGACCCCGGATATTGAGGCATCACCTCATCTATTCGCTTCCGCAAAAAAGCAGCATGATCGGTCAGTCCGGCTTCCGTAAAAGAGCGTAGGATAAGCTGGACCTCTGCCGTTTCTGTAGTTCCGGTAAAACTAATTGGGTGAATAAACCCTTCGCGCCCTTCGGTCGTTTCCGGACTTAGTCGATCCTTGGGCAATCCAGCAATTATATCCGCCGCAATTTTTAGTGCACTTTCCAGTTTGTCTTTGGCAAAACCAGGGTGTATCCCTACACCAGTAATCGTTATGTTGGCCATATCAGCACTAAATGTTTCATCTTCTAGGCTTCCGCGATTCGCTCCGTCCATTGTATATCCGAATTGTGCACCAAGCTTATCGATATCAACATGGTTAACACCCCGTCCAATTTCTTCATCCGGTGTGAACAGGATGCGAATAGGTCCGTGTTTGATATGATTGGCGTGCATCAAAGTCTGGGCTGCTGTCATTATCTCAGCCACACCGGCTTTATTATCAGCACCCAGCAGAGTGGTACCGCTTGCTGTGACAATATCATTACCAATCTGATTTAACAACTCCGGATACCGCTCTGCCCGAATCACCTGCAATGTATCATCCGGTAAGACAAGGTCCTGTCCCTGATAGTTTTTATGCACGATAGGCTTGACACCAGCTCCGGGCGCATCAGGAGAAGTATCTACATGAGAACAAAAACAAATAACCGGTACGTCTTTATCCGAATTCCCCGGAATGGTAGCATATACATAACCATAGGCATCCATCATGGCATCCGAAATACCCATTTGTAGCAGTTCGTCCACCAAAAGTCGACTGAGATTCTTTTGTTTTTCAGTCGAAGGAAAAGTATTTGATGTTGGTTCAGAGGTCGTCTCCATCTGAACATAGCG
>JABSSK010000466.1 GCA_013214265.1 Saprospiraceae bacterium
AAAAATGCTATTCAGGTCAATTGGTTTCAATACCAGTTAAAAAATGCCAAAGGAAAAATCACTTTCACTAACAGTTGGGTTACCGATATAGAAATTACTGAAGCTAATGTTGAACGCATGACAAAAGCAGGTCGTTGTCGGTGGAAAATTGAAAACGAATGCTTCAATACCCTAAAAAATCAGGGGTATAACTTAGAGCATAACTATGGTCATGGTAAACAAAACCTTAGCTACAATATGTATTTACTCACATTATTAGCTTTTTTCTTTCACCAGATATTTGAGTTAACCGACGGTGTTTACCAAGCTTGCCGAGTATCGTTTGGATCAAAAAGACAGTTATGGGAAAACTTAAGGATCACAATTAGAATGTTGGTTGTAGACGATTGGGCACATTTAATGGATTTATTAATAAATCCTGATAACTATGAGGTAACGGCAATAAAAACAGTTTAAAAAATAGAACGTGAAATAATGTACTTAGCTGTTCAGCTCGGCCTGTGCCTGCTCATATAGTAAAAGCTCAGGCTGAATATGACAAAGTACGACAGAAAATGTGATATGGCTGATAATGTTGTTTTATCTTGGTAAATGTTAAATCACCGAGAATCGCTGACCAACGGTACGGAAAGTAGCGACAAGGTCATTTTTTAGTATATATTGGAGCTAAAAAACCAAATAGATGCTTTTTCGTCAAAATTAAACGTGTGTAACTGATTGATATATAAGCTAACGTAACATTCCGTACCGTTGGTGCTCGAACCCCTGTTAAAGCTTCCCGTGAAGGATTAAATCTGGCAAAAGAAGTATTACGTAAAAATGATCGCCTAGTTATTTGGAAACTTGTTTCCTCAAATTACATATCTTGTCAAAATAATTTTCTATAATTTAATATCAATCCGTTACGTCAGCATATATTAGCAAACCACTCCCTTATTTATTTGACAATTATCAATCCTATATCCATGCTTAATTTTTGTGCGTTGGCTATGCATTATGATAAAGCTAAAATTACTAAGACAATACCCTGTTAACGTACTTGATAAGGCGTTGATTGAAAACGTAACGGTATTGGCAAATTCAAAATCTGATTATAATCGAGATCTAACTATCAGGATGTTAGCCGTTCTGAATGTTTTTTGTGATATTACCTCGACTCGAATTACATTCATTAAACTAAACCACCCTAAATTCATACATCACGTTTTGTATGGTTTTATCGGTTTTGCCTATACAACCATCAAAGCAACAAATTCAAATATATACTCAGTAGCACAGCCTTTTTTGAGAACATTTGAACAACTATGTCAGAATAATCATATTTTTAAGTGCACCGATCTAAAAATTTCTCAGCAATTTATATCTGAGGATGCACAAGAATCTATTCGTTACTATAACTCTTCATTTGAAGTTAACCATGAACGGCTTGCTTTTTATAGTGGTTGGAAAGTCGAGGATAATACTAGATTTGTGCATTACTTAAACTTAGTTGACTGTTATAACCGTTATGGCTCTGTGTTTACTAAAAAACTCCACACCGCTTTATTAAGAATAGCGTTTAGAGGAAGAAAGGCGTCTTTTCAAAGTAAAATACACTTATTCAACTCATTAATGGGAACATTCATTCAATTTTTCACTGATTTTCAGGCATTCAATCAAGCGATGTCTGCCTTAAATCTTCACACCTCTATGGCTGCTGTTTATAACATGCAATTACTGGAGGCAAAATCTCAGGGGCTTTGCCTTAAAACGTTTCACCAAAAATGGGCTAATGAGATAATGCTATTTAAAGAGGTTTTCATTGAACATAACTTAGTAGCAGAGCCTTTGATTGAATTATTTGTTCCTAAATTCAAAACAACTGGCACTCAAATTACATCAAAGACCAGAGTCAAACACGATATCCAGGGCAATGCCTTTAACAATAAACTAATAACACCTATACCACTGTCATATAGTGATAACAAAGCGAAAGAAGCTATATTTGATTCAATTAAGGCCGACATCAACCATGTCACTTTTCATTGCAAAAATTTGGTTGATGAAACCATACAGTGCTATGAACGATTTCAATTACTAAAATCACAAGGACAAGTAAAACAAAGGATTGAAATAGGAAGAGGATACAATCCTGTTGATATGTCCTTACAAGAAAATGTTTGTGCTACATATGATCACTATGGTTGTAGTCCTCCTGTGCAAAATGTTTCATACGTTAATTTTTTGGGATATTCGGGGAAAACAACAGATCTTAATGAATTAGTTTGTCTGCCAACTCCTTATATTTTGTATCCATTTTTACTTCTATTGATAGAACAGCATCCAGCTATTACTGATTCGTGGTTAATTAATTGGAATTTGTATGATAGGCATGGCCGTTTGCATGGCTTTAAACAATTAAAACAGACATGGGTAGCCGTTAGTGAAAAAGCTCGTAAAGGTTCAAGTAAAGCTCAACAAACTATTGTACTTAATGATGTTTCCAAGTATCTGATAGAACAAATTATTCAACTTACGGCACAAGCAAGAGGGTTATTGAAGGCTCAAGGCAGCGATGATAGCAGAGCCATGCTTATTAGTACTATGAGCGTTTGTTCGCAGCCTAGAAGGCTCCCAATACTGTTGCCTATATATAGCAAATCTGTATTCAGAGCTGTAATAGGTAAAAGAATGCAGCAAAACTCTTTTTACCGAAATAAGGAAAAAGCCGTTGCTATTACTAATTATTTAACATTTACGAGTATGCGTGCCTCATGTGGGATCAGGGTTTATCTTGAAACACAGTCAGTACACGCAATGGCAGAAGCTTTGGGACATGAAAAATATATTCCACAGCTAATTAGTCACTACCTACCTCAACCTCTTTGGAATTATTTTACTAACCGATGGGTTCGATTATTCCAAAACGCAATTGTTTATGAAGCAATGAAGGACTCTGTTTATCTGTTTGATGTGATGGATATACGTGAAGATGAAATCGATGACTTTTTGAATGCTCATGGACTGGGTGAATTACCCCTTCAAATCAAGGCCGGAAAGCTAAAAGCAAAAGATATTGCAAACGATGAGATCAGGCACCAGATTGAATCGGCTGTTTTGATGATATCGGTGGGTTTGTTACAGGTACTTTTTGCAATTATTTCATTAGTTAATAATACTTCTGATACAGAAAAAATAACAACAGTTGCCAAACACTGGTTTGAAACAGCGCTCTTTATTTCAACACATATTGATATGGCACTAGATGACAAGGTAAATGGCACATTGAATATCTCAAATGAAGTCAGGGATATTTATCTACTAGCAAAAAATAATCCGATAGAACTCTCTGCCATCAAAGAGGCAGTACTATGTTAGAACTGATCAATAGTCATGGTCGCAAAGCTTTAGCAGAACAAATTATGGCAGGCCAAAAACATATTGAGAATATAAAACAGAACGAAATTCTTATACTTCAAGAGCTA
>JABSSK010000467.1 GCA_013214265.1 Saprospiraceae bacterium
CGGCCAGCTTTCCGGCAGCTTTTACTTTTGCTTCGGAGCCGTGTACGACATAGTCATCATAGGCTATTACTTCGGCACGGATAAATCCTTTTTCAAAATCAGAATGGATAACACCGGCAGCACCAGGTGCTTTGGTTCCATTACGGATTGTCCAGGCACGAACTTCTTTTTCTCCGGCAGTAAAGTAGGTGATCAGGTTCAGTAATTTGTAGCTGGCATTTATTAAATGGTGTACACCGGGCTTTTCCAGCCCCATCTCAGCCAAAAACTCGAGCCGCTCTTCCAAGGAGTCTAATTCAGCGATATCAGCTTCGATTCCAGCACTTATCAGAATTACCTCAGCATCTTCGTTTTTTACAGCTTCCCGAAACCGGCTGGTATGTTGATTACCGTCGTGTACAGCATCCTCATCTACATTACACACGTATAGAATAGGCTTGTTGGTCAGAAGCAGCATATCACGAAGCAAATCGATATCTTCCTCCTTATCAAAAGTGATTGTACGAGCAGGATTCTCATCCTCAAGATGTGCCTTTATGGATTCTGCCGTTTCGACCAGACGAAGCATCTCTTTATCTCCACTCTTACTGTTCTTGCGAAGTTTCTCAAGTCTCTTTTCGACCGTATCTAAGTCTTTGAGAATAAGTTCCGTATCGATAATTTCTTTATCTCGAACCGGATCCACACTACCATCCACATGAATGACATTATCATTTTCAAAGCAGCGTACCACATGTATGATTGCATCCACTTCTCGGATATTCCCTAAGAACTGATTTCCTAAACCTTCACCTTGGCTGGCTCCTTTGATCAATCCGGCGATATCAACGATCTCGACAGTGGTTGGGATTACTTTCTGAGGGTTAACAAGACTTTCTAATTTATCAAGCCTTTCATCCGGAACGGTAATGACCCCTACATTAGGATCTTTGGTTGCAAACGGATAATTTGCGGCCAGTGCTTTGGCCGATGTTAATGCATTAAACAAAGTCGATTTACCGACATTAGGGAGTCCAACAATACCGCAACGTAAACCCATAAGTGTGTTAGTTGTACTTTAGTGGTAGGAAATACCATAATTAGGGCGCAAATATAGCCGTTAATCCCTGGAAAACCAATAGCTGATGCGGAGTCAATCCGGGGTAAACAGATTAGATGAATTTTTTGGCACATTTTTCACTTTCATGCGGTACGGAAGAACGATTGGTCGGTAACTTCCTAGCTGATTTTTTGCAAAAGCGAGAACAGAAAACCCTGCCTGATGCTTATCAGTACGGCATTGAACTGCACCACGCAATCGATAATTTCACAGACCAGCATCCGGTAATACAGCAGGGCATAAAAAGGCTTCGGGACCAGCACCACAAATACGCTCCTGTGGTTCACGATATCCTGCTGGATTACATTCTGGCTGATCAGTGGGAGGTATATTTCCCTGAAGAATCCCTAACGCGTTTTACGCTGCGCATGTATCGAATATTGGAGAAGCACCTTTTTATTATGCCGGAGCGTTTACAAAAGTGGGTACCCGAAATGATAGCAGATGATTGGTTGCCCGCCTACGGCACGCTGGAGGGCTTGGCGTACACTTTTGATCGAATGAAGAGAAGGGTAAGTATCCCAGAGCATTTGGACGGAGCGGTGGATAGCCTACATACTTTTTATAGTGAAATGACCGAAGAATTTGGTGTTTTCTACCCTGAAATACAAGCACACATCCAATCTATGTGTGCGTAGCTATAGAAGCCTGCAGATCAGTTTACCATTATCCTTCAAAATGCAATGAGATAGTAAAAGTTCGCGAGAGCACTTTCTCCAAGATGGTGGATTCTTCTAGGTTATTATTATAAATCAAGCTATTGCCTATCCCATGGGACACCTTAAACTCTGGCGAAAAGATGAAAAATGGAAAAAAGAACTGTACTCCGGCACCATACTCAAAAGCAAAGTCATTAGGGGATATTTTTACTAGGCTTTCTGCTTGTTTGGTTCGGGAGTCACTGGCTACATCGAAAGCGTATTTCAATCCGGTAATAACAAAAACCCTTTTGTCCTTGAATGGGGCCGATTTATAGCGTAAATGGATAGGCAACTCTACAAATACCGAGGAAATGGTTCGGGTGGAGGTAAATAATTGTGATCGTCGATCATAGGTTAAGTTCCTTTCGGCAAAAGAGAGGGTAGGCAAAAACCGAAAATCAAAATAATCGCCAATTTTCAGATTAGTAACAATTCCTAGGTTAAAGCCGGGACCACTAAGCCCCTCAACAACTTGAATACTGTCACTGCGTAAAAAGTCACGCGACTGAAATGGTCGGAAGGTAGAGGCATTATAGCCTAGAGTTATTCCGAAGTAATAGGGTTTTTGCTGAAATTCAAGAAAGTTATAATTCCCTCGAAACTGTTGTGCTTGCAGTGAGGCTGTAGCCAGTAGAATGGCAAAGACCAGTAGTATTATTTCTTTCCCCGGTACAACGAACATATTCCTAATGTTAATGGCTTGCATTGATTCTCGGTATATCCTGTGTTTTGTAAAATTTGTACAAAATCGGCACCATCTGGAAATGCTTGTACACTCTCATACAAATACCGATATGCTTTGGGATCTTTCGAGGTTAAACGTCCAATTGTGGGTAAAATGTATTTGAAGTAGGTATTAAATAATTGTTTGAAAGGAAAAAGCGTTGGGCGTGAAAATTCAAGTACAGCTAATTGCCCTCCAGGTTTGAGTACACGCTGCATTTCTTGAAGTCCTTTTTCTAAATTTTCGAAATTGCGAACCCCAAAAGCTACGGTTACAGCATCAAAGGTATTGTCGGGGAAAGGTAGGTTTTCAGAGTCTCCTTCTTGCAGTTCAATAATGGTATCCAGTCCTTTCTTTTTAATTTTTTTGCGTCCTACTTCAAGCATTTCGTTGGAAATATCAATGCCGATGACTTGGTCGGGGTCAAGGCGGCGAACCGTTTCAATAGCAACATCAGCTGTACCCGTTGCTACATCCAAGATCAGTTTTGGATGTTGCTCTTTTATACTAAGAATGGCTTTTTTTCGCCATACTGTATCGATACCCAATGACAACACTCGATTGAGTACATCATAATACGGAGCAATGCGATTGAACATGGTAGAAACCTGCTTCTTTTTAGGATCTCCTTCGGTATACGGTTTAACTTCTTTAGGCTGATGCATCCTCAAAATTTTTGCAAAGATATAAATCCAACTGGGTCATAGCACTTTTTATAACCACTAGTAAGTCATTTTCAGATATTGATCTACAGCAAGACTAACAGATCGGACACGAGAAAGGTTAACATGTACTCGAATATGTAAGCACGATTTGTTACTTTTGCCTGTCTTGGAATGGGGACGTACAGGTGAAAATAATCCCTGACTCCTTCACTGATAACTTAGTATACTGTATAGATGTCGAATCAGCGTATTATTCCCATCAATATTGAAGAA
>JABSSK010000468.1 GCA_013214265.1 Saprospiraceae bacterium
AGTCTCGATTAGGATAAACGTCGTATTCGCCTATTCCGGGAATTGAAATCCTACGATAACTTTTAAATAACCGGTGGTAAGGAATGTACTTTAATTTGCCGCCCTCCAAATACTGAGCTGTACCCTGCCCTGCCAGTACAACATTCCGAGGGTTCCAGGTGAATTTATAATGCCATGGATTATCATCACTTTCTGGTGCAATTAGTCCGCCAGTATAGGATCGGAAAGCCAGAATTTTCCCTCCCTTATTTTTAATTTCATCAATGATCTTCATAGCCGACATATGATCAATTCCTGGATCAAGCCCCATCTCACCCATAAAAATAAGTTCTCGATCACGCGCCTCGTCCCCTAATCGATACATTTCATGAGAAACATAAGAGGCCGTAACCAAGTGTTTTTTTAGCTTTATGCAATCATGAGCTACTTCGAGGTGCAAATGAGCTGGTAAAAGAGAAACAACCAAGTCCGCTTTACTGATAAGGTCTTTTCGGTCGTTGTTCTTCATTACATCCAACCATACTGCTAAACCTCGAGGATGGTTATTAACACGACGCTTTGCTCTTTCGAGATCGTTGTCAGCAACAGTAACAAACCAGCCGTTTAATTCGGCTTTCGCTAATACATAGTCGATAAGAGAAGCCGAAGACAGCCCAGCTCCAATAATCAAAATACTCTTCATAAGTTGTGTCGTTTTGTACGGTAAGTTATCCGGAGAAGGCTCAAACGAAAAAAAATCCATTATGGAAGAAAAACAAATCGAAACTACATACCTCGTGTACCCAGATGCCAATGCTTTACCGGCTCAATATAGTAAACTACTTGATCGTGCAAAAGCCTCTCTAAAGGATTCTTGGTCACCTTATTCAGAATACAAAGTAGCTGCTGCAGTAGAACTAGCTAATGGCCAGATTTTTACTGGTGCAAATCAAGAAAATGCAGCCTACCCTTTGTGCCTGTGCGCCGAGCGGGTCGCACTAGCTGCCGCCGCTAGCAAATGCCCTAACATCCCACCAATCGCTATGGCTATTACCACTGAGAAAGGGGATAGCCCGGCTGCACCCTGTGGTGCATGCCGACAGGTCATATCGGAACAGGAGTTCAGATTTGATCAACCGATTACCCTTATTTTAGGGGCACAGCGTGGCAATGTTATGGTTCTGGATTCTGTTCAACCTCTACTCCCTTTTTCATTCCACGGTGCTCTGCTGAAAGGCTAAGTGTATTATCCAAAAGAAAACCTTATGATCTAATCCCTGCAACAAATCCTCGCAACAAACATTCGCGAATATGCCCCAACACTACGAGATTACCCTGCGTAAACTCCGCTAACGTATGCAACGACAAAGCCCACCTGCTTCTTTAGGTAATCTAGAAATTCGAATACCTTTCGCATCCTTATCATAAACGATACCATAATAATTCTTGTAGGGATCCGCTTCCGAACTAGTCCAAATAAACGATTGTTCATCCAACCCGGTAAACGCACCTTCCACTGATCGAACACCCCCCAATTTCAAACCCATACCACTTGTGGTGGAAACCAGCAATTTTAAAGCTTCTTCAGGAGATCGTCCCTTAGGCTGGTTATCCTCGTCGATATATCCACCATAGCTCATCAATACAGCTTTCCATTCTTCGATAGTAGGTAATCGCCATCCACCCCCATAAGCCTTACAAGCAAAACGCGCACCACTCGCCGAATACAATCGCCCGTAATTACCACAATTAATACCCTTGTTCTCATAACACCAACTGCCACGCACAATTGCCAATGAATTCTCCATAAACCAAGTCTGATTATTTATGCTTGCCAAACGGTACATTTTGGGGCCATTGGGGTCTTCAACAACCTCATCTGTCCCGACAAATGCTTTGTTTCTGTCCATCGTAAAGCTGCCACCCACACCGTTATCGCCTGCGTTACATCCCAACAGCATTAATAAACAAGTAAAGAGAAAATAATGGATAAGTTGTTTCATGTTTTTGGCGCAAGCTAAAAAGAATTAAGCATTCCTTAATCGGTATTGCATTAAATTATGATAGAAATGAAATAGAAAGAAAATTACGAATGAGTAAAATTAATTTAAAAAAATTAAATTCCTAGCCATGCTTTAGCATCTGATTTTCCCAATGCGATAAGTTTATCAATGGAGGATCGCGAAAAATGAGCTGGTGATGGATGTCGAAGGCTCGCACGTAAAACATGTGTTTTATGCTGATACTTTCGTTCCAGCATAATCTGACGAGGGTGTAACCGCATAAAGGTAGCTAAATCGATCGCCAAAACCCGATCCACATTTTCACGAAAGACCAAATGCAAGGGTAGATTATTCGATATTCCACCATCCAGTAAAAACTTACCTGCATGCTGATGGGGACCAAAGAATGGAAAACTGGCACTCCCCAGGACCCATTCAATAAACATCTGCGGATCCGTACCTGGAAAACGACTTGTATGCTCCCTGAAGCGAAACATGTCCCACGAATTCGCCCATACAATGTAAGGATGCTCCAATAAAACTTCTGGCCGCAGGTGGTTGCGCAACCATGCTTTGAAAGGATCAATCCGAATGCCTAGATGTGTAATGCCATCCAGCCCAAGGCGCAAATAATCACGAGGCAAGAGTTCTTTACGACCCACTGGCATAACATTAAAAATACTGGACAAGTCATTTTCTTCCCAGAAAAGACGTGCTACCCCGTCTCCGGTAACTTGTTCTTGTAAGAATAGTAAAGCATTAACAGCTCCAATTGAAGTACCACCAATTACCCTGATTTGCTCTGCCATTCCAGAGGCTTGGAGTATTCGCCATACCCCATATTGGTAAGCACCCCGTGCTCCCCCACCCGAGAAGGCTAGACCAAGTACTTCGGTTGTTTTCCATTTTGATGAGCGATTGGAATGCATAATGATAATAACAACCCAGTATCCGGGTAGGATGCAGTAAAATGTACTTTTTCCAAAAAACCGTCCCCAATTCGAGTTTGGGAACGGTTTATCTAGCGACTAAACATAGTTACGTCTTATTCATCTATCCGTAGATGATCAGATGATTCCTCAGAAATATCCTCCCACTGCGCAACCATCGTCTGGAAATACTTTTTCAACGTTTCATAGCGAGCGTATCCGTCCTGGCCAGGTTTTTGGTCCGCTCGGTTCAACATACCATTTAAGTAACCAATTTGGGATAAAAGCATATTTTTCATATACCGCCCTTCTTGTGTTACGAGCCCTTCATGTAATTGTTTAAGTGCATCCTCTTTTTCGCCATTTTTTGCTTTCTCTGCCTCCTTAATCTCTTGGTTTACTGCGTAGGACAGATGCTTTGCTTTGCTATTCATATCACGAACGCGAAGCGCAAGATTCTCCTGTGCTATAAGGTCGGACGTCGTTATACCAGATGATTCCA
>JABSSK010000469.1 GCA_013214265.1 Saprospiraceae bacterium
TTCTATACCCAAAACCATCACGATGAGGTCCGGTATATGCAGGTGAATCGTACGTATGGTTCGCAGCGTCCCGAGAAGGCCAAAATCGCCTTGGCCACAAATTGTTAAGAGCAGGACCAGCAAAAGCATAACCACAATCACCAAATTCATCAATCCCATACTTTACAAAAGTAGCCAGGTGTTGGTCCCCTGCTATATGAAAAGCATATGCCTTACGTATGAGGCCTAGTGCCTTTTCACGCTTGGTAACTGGCCACCCGTTGGAGTCCATATCAACCGTTGGCTTATCCCCCTCAATGTATTCCCCTTTTTCTGGCAGAGGTAATCTAGGAATAACTGCCCCACTCATCGCATCAGCCGGAATGGTAGCCACCGCAGCAAAGTTGGTCTGCGACAACACTGCTTTCATTTTCACCCCTGCCTGCCATTCTCCTGCCCATTGCCCCAGAAAATCTTCCTGCCGCTCACCCAATAGTTCTGCTTCGAGATGCTTATACGCCTGAATATCAAAATCAGGATTCTGAATCCACCCGTTCCAAACCTGAGCATCAGCAGGTAATACATGCTTCGGTGCTGATTTAAACTTCCTGTCTTCTAAAATGGCAAAACTTACCCCTCCATAAACCCATTCCGTATAATATACACCAATACCCTGTTTGGCTGGTGTCGGATCATAAGCATCTGGCAAGTGACTGGTCTGGGTAAATTGAACCATGTTCACCCAAACTGGTGGCATCTTATACCCTCCCGAATCCTGAGCCAATGCCGAATATCCTTGTGATACATCTGCCGCCTTTCCGCCTTCTCCCCAAACGTTTCCGTGCCAAACATCATGATCATCCGGAATAATAGCACAGGGTATATGGCGAAAAATTTCCCGGTAAGACCATCCAAACATCATCCACTTACGTAAATAGTCCAAACAAGCATGATCAAAACCATTGCGGAAATCAATACCAAAACCACCCGTACTTTCGTAAAATTGATCCCCCAGAAAAACAGCCATATCAGGCTTTAGCCGATCAATGCTATCGCAAATATCCTGATCAGGAAATCCATAATGCGCATTACAACTAAAAACTGCAGTCTTTAAAATTCCTGATTGAGGTTCCGTCGCTATCGTTCCTGGATATTCGTACTGATGAATTTCACTTTTTAGTGGAAGACTTAGTACCACCCGATACGGTATATTCTGCTTATAATGCCATCCGTCAACTCGGAAGTGAACTGCTCGCCCCGGATTTGAAATACGCGACACCCCAACCCTTTTCCATTTGCCATTTTCCTGAATCTCCAAAACAACCTGATGTCCCTTTATTTGTTCAACAGGCGCCAGTTGGGTCGTAAGCTTTAAAGTCTCCGCATGCACAGTATACTGAGCAAAACAAATAGGACCAAAAAGCTGATCCTCAGTGTATAACAAATCCTCTGACTTGATAATCCATTGCGAAAAGTCAACCAGTGGCCCCTCTAATTCATGTCGTGCCTTACCAGCTGAACCTAACAATGCAATGTTTCCTGCTAAATCATTACATGGTACCGATACGGTTTGTTGAACATAAGTAACTCGATCATCCAGGCTTTTAACCCCTATTTTCAGATTGATCATACCCTCAATACCTGGTTCTGATACAATCTGTATCAAGCATGATGTGGGTGAACCTTCAAATGAGGTTGAGATAGAGGTAGCTCCAACTTTAATGGAACCATCGGGCTGCAGACCAATGTCTAGGCCTTTTCCAAAGACAGCTGCCGATCGGTAATCCGAGAATGGCCCCTTTGCTCCCAAACGAAAACCAATACACCCTTCCTGCAAAGTACTATACTCAGGCCGTAACCAGTCAACTCGGATCGACATCGAAAACGAAGCCTGGCCATCTAGGTTCTGAACCACTAGATTATGAAGAGACCGGTTCTCACCCGTACATATACACCTTAATTTACCTGCTTCGACCTGCCAATCCTGAAGTCGATTACCCCAGAATTGAGGTCCTGCCCATTTCATATCCGGCCATTCCCCCCAATCAGATTCGTAAGTCCCACCTCTTCGTACCCTCGACAGGCCCATATCAGCTAATGAAAAAAAAGGAAGCGACGTTCCTAATAAAATGTATTTAATGGAGTCACGACGATGCATAAACAACAATTATAGCATAAATGAAAACCTGCTTCGTTCTTCTAAATATAACAAACCATTACATAAGAAAATCTAATAAGAAATGCTCGTCACATTTCCTCTTCGTACCTCCATTCTAAATACCCTATCCAATCACAAGGATAGGGAAAGGAAAAAATAGTATCATCTGGCAAATATTTTTCCCTTGGCAGCGCAAACTCTTTAGCCTTCCCAACTATATCTCATCAAACAACCACCATCTTAAACCCTTATAATACAACCTTTTACACGAATAAAGTTTTATGGTATGCATCCATAAAAACCAGTATATTAAAAGTTGTAAAAACTCGGATCAATCAAAAATCCAATTATGATGAATCATGTTCCAGCCATGCGTATCAGCTTATTCCTAATGATACTTTATATCTTCATAACTGATACGCAAGCCCAACGCACTGATTTAAAAGATGCCATGCGCCGTATTAAAATAAAGATCCAGCATGTTGGCCATGCCAAGACTTATCAGTCGCTAGATTCCCTATTTAAGCTACCTGAAGTAGAACAAGACTCGTCATATGGCGAAGCAAAATGGGTATACGGTAAATTATTACAGTATGATCTCAAATTCCAAGCGTCCATCGACACCTTCAGTCAACTCTACCAATGGGCCCAAAACCGCAACGATACCGCCTACATAATTGATGCCTTGGCAGAAACAGGATATGCTTATTTGGAATTAGGTAACTTCGACTCAGCCTTATCCTATCAACAACGTGCCCGCTCCCTTTTGAAAAATTCTAGATTTCGCAATAGAGCCCGGACAAACTTGATCAGTTTAGCTGATATCTACATAAAACAATTCATACTATTTGATGCTTCGGAAGCGCTCATTGAGCATATCCAAATGACAGAAACAGATCGGGACACGAACAGCATGATCATTGGGTATTCTCGACTGGGCCAAGTATATAAAATGCTCAACAACCTTGAACGTGCAGATAGTGTCTATCAAATATCACTTAATATCGCTCGTACCTTTGCTCAGGATAAATCATGGCCTTATAAATTACAGACTTTAGCTACTCCCCTAGCTGGTTATGGTATTCTCAAAAAAGAACGTGGACAATATGATCAGGCCGCAGTCATGTATGAAGAAGCTTATCAAATCGCCGACTCTTTTAACTATTCAGAGTTTAAAATAATTTTAAGCATTAACCAAGGTATTCTCGCTTACGAGCAAGGCAAGTATCAGGATGCTGCCTTTTATCTCCAAGATGCAAGGGACA
>JABSSK010000047.1:0-7220 GCA_013214265.1 Saprospiraceae bacterium
TTCAGCGCCTCATGGCTAACGAAGTGCAATCCAAACTTGCCCTGGCCCAAACCTATCGCCAAAAAAAGCTCGATAAACCCTATCAAAAAAGAATGCGCGACCTCGAAAAACTCCAAAATAAATACCCTTTGCGCAATGAAGGTTTTCTGATTACCGAATATTTATTGGAAAAAGAGCGGTACGAATACCTGAGCAAACAAAAGCGAACTTCTGACAATAATCTGCAGGAACTGGCACAAAAACAGGAACATAGTTTTATCTGCGGCAAAATGCGCATTGCCTGCTATATGTTGAGTCATCAAAGGGTTTATAAAAAAGAATACGACTTTGGCCTGCTAGATATACTCTTATCCTATGTCGCTCAACGCCATGATCTGCTGGAAGTACCTGCCATCAGAACCTATTACTACTGCTATCTGTCCTTTGTTGAGCGTACCGATACATCCCACTTTTACAATTTCAAGGAAGCTATATTTAAATATGTTGAACTCTTCTCCAAAGAAGAAATAAGAGACCTCTACCTACTTGCTGTTAATTATTGTATATCAAAAAGTAACGAAGGGGTTTCCGGATTTATGCAGGAAGCATTTGAGCTTTTTAAAAACGGTATTGCCAAAGAGGTTTTTATACAAAATGGTATCCTTGGTTACCGAACTTTCAGGAATGTAAGCGGTATTGCAATGAACCTCAAAGAGTTCGATTGGGTAGAGGCATTCATTGATAAATACCAACATTTTCTGCCTGTAAAATATCAGTCTGATTTCGTAGATGACTTGCGTGCTCAGTTGTATCGCAAAAAAGGTGACCTCGAAAAAGCTCGCCAAATTGCCCTCCAGATCTCTTCTGATGACCCCTTGATCAACCTAAACACCCGTTGGATGTTGGTAACCATCTATTACCAGGAGGACGAGCTCGAACTCTTGGAAAACCAACTAGACAATATGAAAACCTACTTGAATCGAAAAAAAGTACTCGCATACCACAAAACGGCCTATACTAATCTGATTCGGTATACTAAAAAACTAATTCGGGTTAACCCTTTTGACAAAAAAAGTAAAGACAACTTACGTCAAGAAATTACCGTTGCGGACCCACTTATTGCTAAAGACTGGTTCCTCAAACAACTCGACGAGATGGGTTAATAACAGGCCACCTCTAGTTTGGCATCATCAATTTTGTAAGAAACATGCTTGATTTACTTAACCTTTAAACAGGGAATCTTAGCTTTATCCATTATTGAATATTGATGCGTAAGATGGATATTATAACCGTACAGGATAGAAAAGACTGGATCCTATTTCACGAAGCCCAACAGCAAGTGTACCGGCAGGACCCTACTTTCATTACACCTCTGCGCATGGAGGTTGAAAATGTTTTTAACCCCCAAAAAAATGAAGCTTATTCCCGTGGCCAGGCCCGATGCTTTGTTCTGCTCGATGGTGAACGCCCTGTGGGGCGTATTGCTGCGTTTATAGACGAGAACCGCAATGTTGGTCAACCATACCGGTCGGGTGGGATAGGTTACTTTGAGTGTATAAATAACCCGGCTTTCGCCAAAATGCTTTTCCACACTGCCGAATCCTTTCTTAAGGGTTTAGGCGTTGAATTAATTGATGGACCCATTAACTTTGGGGAAAGAGATAAATACTGGGGGCTACTAGTCCACAACTTTTCCAGCCCTTTATATCAGGAAAATTACAACCCGCCTTACTACGAAAAGCTTTTTCTTGACAATGGATTTATACCCTTCGAGCAAATTCTCACCTACGCAGGGGATACCGCCAACATTCCGGTGAAACGTTTAGCTCAAATTGCCCAACGCCTCAAATCCAGGCATCCACTTCGCGTAGAGCCGTTTGATTTCAGAAAGCTCGATACTTTTGCTCGCGACTTTGCCCAGGTCTATAATGCCGCTTTTGGCAACTACCCACATTTTAATCCTGTGAGTCCGGACCATGTCAGAACAATGATGCAATCGGCTAAATCCATCCTCGACCCTGACATGGCGTGTTTGGCATATTACGAGGATTATCCAGCTGGGTTTGTTGCCCTTTATCCCGATATCAATCCGTTGATAAAAGGATTTGGAGGAAAGCTCAATCTGTTCACTATACCTCAATTTATGTGGCGAAAAAAACGAACGCACGAGTACAATGCAAAAGGGATGGGCTTTGGTATCGATCCTGCACACCGGTCCAAGGGTATTTTCGCACTATTGATTGAGTACTTGTGTAGTGAGCGCAACCTCAAACGATACCCTACCATGTTTTTGGCTGCTATTCGTACCCATAACCATGAAATACGGTCCATCTATGACAAACTGCAAGTTCATATTGATCGGGTGCATGTAGCCTATCGCAAACCGCTGGCGACTCGCGTTAAGGTCAGTCCATTCGAGTTTATCGACCTGCCCAATCACCCAGAAACGGTATAGCGGTTAGCGATTATCACGCAAGTCCTGAATATATTTCTCTAACTCCAGTTCGTCGTATACCAGCACTTCACGGGCTTTACTACCTTCGCTTGGTCCGACGATTCCCATCGCTTCTAGCTGGTCCATGATACGCCCTGCCCGATTATACCCCAGTTTGAGTCTGCGCTGAATCATACTGGTAGAACCATGCTGATTAGATACGATCAGTCGAGCAGCATCTTCAAACATTTCATCCAGATCAGAATATTTTAAACCCGAGGCACCAGGCACCTCTTCATCACCATGAAACTCAGGGAGGAGGTGCGGCTCGGGATATCCCTGCTGTTGCGAAATAAATTCAATTACGCGTTCCACCTCTGGTGTGTCCACAAAAGCACCTTGTAAACGAACCATCTCACCACCTACAGATAAAAGCATATCACCCCGACCAATGAGCTGATCCGCACCCCCGGCGTCCAGAATCGTCCGGGAATCCACTTTTGCGGTAACTTTATAAGCAATACGGGCGGGAAAATTAGCCTTAATGATACCCGTAATGATATTAACCGAGGGCCTTTGCGTAGCAATGATTAAGTGAATTCCTACTGCACGTGCTAATTGTGCTAATCGACCAATCGGTAATTCAATTTCCTTACCTGCGGTCATAATGAGATCCGCAAACTCATCAATAATTAAAACAAAGAAAGGCAGAAAGCGATGCCCTTTGAGTGGGTTCAGCCTGCGCTGGACAAACTTTTCATTATACTCTCGCAAGTTTCGGGCCGATCCTTTTTTGAGTAAATCATAGCGGTTGTCCATCTCTATACAAAGGGAATTGAGGGTATGCACCACCTTGTTGGTTTCGGTCGTAATCGGTTCTTCCTGGTTCGGCAGATACGCCAGAAAGTGATGCTCCAACTTACTGTAAGGAAACAATTCCACTTTTTTAGGGTCGATCAATACAAGCTTCACTTGCGATGGATGCTTTTTATATAAGATCGACATAATGATGGCATTAATACCTACCGACTTTCCCTGGCCCGTTGCTCCTGCTACCAATAAGTGTGGCATCTTAGCTAAATCAGCAACAAACACTTCGTTGTTTATGGTTTTTCCCAGGGCAATGGGTAGATCCATTTTAGCGCGGCGAAACTTGTCGGAAGCAAGCACTTCGCGCATACTAACCACTTGTTTCTTTTTGTTAGGCACCTCAATACCTATCGTTCCTCGGCCTGGGATCGGCGCAATAATCCGAATACCCAAAGCGGCTAAACTGAGGGCAATATCGTCCTCGAGATTTTTAATTTTGGAAATCCGGACTCCGGGTGCCGGAATAATTTCATAGAGGGTTATTGTAGGGCCTATAGTAGCCCGTATTTTTGTTATTTCAATTTTATAATTGAGCAGGGTCTCGATAATCTGATCTTTATTCGCTTCTAACTCCTCACGATCAATTTCCACTTTTTCTCCTTCATGTTCCAGCAGCAGTGGCAATACTGGATGCTCATAGCTGGATAGCTCCAGCGTTGGATCATATGGTTCGGAGTGGTTCTTGTTTTCCTCTTGAGCAGATAAAGGCTCACCGGCACCCAATGGAGCCGTGGGTTTTTTTGATTCGCCTGCCTGATCACCCAATGTTTCAACTTCGAACAAGCTGTCTTTTGTTGGTGTCGTTTTTTTAGATGCAGGTTGCTTGGATGTAGCATCAAAAGATAGCTGATGGACGTCCAATTCCTTTTTATTACCTAAAGGCAGATTGTCCAAAGCTAGGTTATCGTCGAGTTCTTCTGCCTCCGGTAATCCTAAAATATCCAGATCTGAATCCTCTTTTTTGGTTAGACGCCCTGTACGTGATGGCTTATGTCCTGGTCGGAGTTTAGCCTGTTCTTTGGCTATATTTCTCGGGGTAACGATCGTTCTTTGTTTCTCATTACCAGCCATTTCCATCCAGAAACCTTTGGGATCTTTGGTGAGCATGCCCCAAGGAATATCCTCAAATTTGGGATTAAAGAACCAAATGATCATGACCAAAGCAATAAACAGAAAAAGGACCACTTCTCCGGCAATGCCAACAAAATTAAACAACCAGTTATTTACGGATTCTCCGAAAGCTCCTCCGTACGGGAAGGCGGCACCCGGAGCAATAAATTCAAGAAATACAGAAAGCACAAAAACGGATACTAAGCTATACCGGACAATGGGGATAAATTGCCGTGCCGGACTTTTCTGAATGAGGCCACGGCCCATGACCAACAAAAGAAATACCACCAGATAGGAAGATAAACCAACCCCCCAATAGAAAAAACCGTTCGACACGATAGCCCCCAGACGCCCTAGCCAATTGTCCACCTCTGGACCATTCTTAAGCAACAACTCCCAGCTAAAACGCATCACCCGATCATAATCAGCGGACCAAGTGAACAAGTAGGATGTAAAAGCAATGAATAAGTACACTGCCATAAAAAGCAGTAATACGCCTACCAACTTGGGAATGCGCTCATCCGTAAAAGCCAGCGTTAATTGGCCACCTTTTTTCTTTTTTCGCTTTTTTGCTGCCATGTATTATGTTGCGAACGGTTGGTTCTCAACAAAAATAAGTATTTAATATGGGAATAAATAACGAACGCTAGGGGTAAACCTAGAAATCAATTTACTTCTTCATAGACCTAAAAATAATACAAAATATTGTTAATCAGTATATTACATAAATTGAAAAACCTGTACAAGTACTACTTGGTCATACCAACAAATTATTGCAGGTACTCTTTTTTGTTTCAAAACCTAAGACATGATGCAGCTCACTGCCGAAATTAGTATGTACCCGCTCCAAACAGATTACGAGCCTCTTATCCTTTCCTTTATTGCTGAATTGAGAAAGAATCCGGATATTATTACGGTTACTAATGCCATGAGTACACAGATCAAAGGGCCCTACCAAACGGTCTGGAGTGTGCTACAAAAGGCTATCTATGACAGTGTAGCGCATTACGGTAAATCTGTCTTTGTGGTGAAATTTATTGCTGATGACCTTCCTATCTTGGAGGGGCCTAACCTCAAAATTAACGTCTAAAAATGCTAACATCTGCTAATATTCAACAGTACCGGCTAGAAACACCGGGTACTGCGCATAATATACATTTTAATAATGCTGGGGCCTCTCTAATGTCGAATGGAGTGGTGTTGGCTGTAAAAAACCACCTCGACGCAGAAACCCGCCACGGGGGTTATGAAGCTAGCGCCATGTACCAGCAAAATATTACCGATTTCTACCCTGCCGTTGCCCGTATTTTTGGGTGCCAACCCCATCAGATTGCGTATACAACAAATGCCACAGATGCTTACTCCAGAGCGTTATCCTCAATACCTTTCGAATCTGGTGATTCCATTCTCACCACCTATGATGACTACGTATCTAATCAACTCGCGTTCCTACAACTCCGTAACCGATGCGGGATATCTATTGATTTCGCTGATCTGCTACCTACGGGAGGTGTTGACCCTCAATCCATTCGCGAAAAAATAAAGCATAAGCGTCCAAAACTAATCGCGGTTACGCATATGCCTACCAATTCCGGACTCATTCAAGACGTACAAAGCATTGGACAAATTTGTCGACAAGAAGATATTCTTTATCTGGTGGATGGTTGCCAGACTGCTGGTCAGCTTCCGATAGATCTTCAGGAGATGGGTTGTGACTTTTTTAGTGCAACCTTCCGAAAATTTCTGAGGGGTCCAAGAGGAACAGGCTTCTTATACGTCTCGGATCGGGTGCTGGACAAAAACTACCATCCGCTTTTTATAGATTTACACAGCGCCAACTGGAGCAGCAATAACGATTACCAGCTTGCCCCGGGCGCCCGGCGGTATGAATTGTGGGAACGCCCTTACGCCATGATGATAGGAGCCAAAGTTGCCGCAGAACAGGCAGGAACTGTCGGGCTCAACCACATTGCCAGACGCACTAAAAAACTAGCTGATGCGCTTAGAGTTGGCCTTAGTCGTATTGAAAAAATACAAGTCCTCGACCGCGGAGAAAACCTCGGAGCTATCGTTACGCTTCATGCTACAGGTTGGAACGGAAACGATTTCAAAACCGAACTTAACCGCCGAAACGTGAATAGTAGTATTGTACTTACAGAATCTGCAAGATTTGATTTTGCGCAAAAAAACATAGACTGGGCTGTCCGTTTATCACCTCATTACTATAATCTCGAAGAAGAAGTGGACACCGTTACAGACATAATTGAGTCCTTTGTGTAACGTGGAATAAACCCCAAAAGTCGTCAATAGCCCATTCGGTGACTTGTTAAACGAGCAGATAAATTTCCGGCTATTCTGTCACGCAAAATACATGTATATGGCCAAACTGTTGATCAATCACCCTCCACTAAAATTGTATCTTCCACATCCGGAGCAAGCCAATCAACTTTTGGAGGCCATCGAAGAAGACCGCCAGTATTTAGAAGAACATGTGCCTTGGGTAAAAAGCGTCTTGTCCTTACAAGACGCCGAACGAGTACTTCTGGAAGCAAAGCTATTCGCACAGGGTGGCCAGCAGCTCATTAGCTTTATTTTTTACCATGATGAACTCATTGGTTCTGTTGGGTTGGTTCGTATCGATAAGAAACACCATGTTGCAGAAATTGGTTTTTGGCTCCGACGATCATACCAAGGCAAAGGGTTCATGTCCACTTCTGCACGCTCATTTATTTCTTTTGCTTTCGAAACGCTTCAACTGAACCGTTTAGAAATGCGCATACCACAAGCCAATCCGAAGGCAACATATATACCCAAAGCCCTTGGCTTT
>JABSSK010000047.1:7230-17575 GCA_013214265.1 Saprospiraceae bacterium
TAAAACAATCTGTTTACATGATAAACACCTATCTAGCTGAATTGATTTTCGGGGTAATTCGTAGGAAGTGGAAACCCTAATTCCAACATTTTTTTTTAAAAACAAAGGTTTTTACCTTGCAGTAGCCAATATATTGTTTTATATTGCAACCAAATCGTTTTCTTTTGTTTTAACTTCAACCTTAAAATCATGATCAGGGAAGACCGGATAGCACTGAACAAGCGATTTCGACACGTATTCAAAATGTTGGAAGAACGAGGTGATATTGTTTTAAATGACCGCAATGGACGTGGCATTGGTGATTTCGCAGATAAAATTCTTGGTAATCGGGCGTATGGTCATATTATTCGCGCCTTTCTGAATCCTGATGACAAAAGATGTATCGACTACCGGCATGCACGTTCTATTTGTCAAGTTTATGGTGTAAATGAATCGTACTTGATTGATGGTATAGGTACGCCCTTTGGTTTTGATGTACCTACGAACAACCTGAGTCAGGTCGATTTACATAACTACAACCAAGGGAATATTCTACTCACCACTACGGAAGCATTCGCAGGTACTTCTGTGGATGTGGGTGGTTTTGCAAAAGAAGATGTTGAATATTTCAGTATCCCAGGCCTAAGTGGTAATGGTATGGTTGCTTTCCCGATCAATGGTAATAGTATGGAACCCATTATTATGGATAAGGACCTAGTCGTATGCCGTGAAATAAATGGCCCCCATGATCTAAGAGATAACAAAATCTACGCCGTGAAAAATAGTGGCTCCATCTGGGTTAAATACGTTCAGAAACTAATGGATTCCAATGGCCGAGTAACGCACCTCAAGCTTATTTCTGCCAATCATCTTGAACATGACCCATTCGTCGAAGAAGTAAATGAATATACACGTTTGTATCAGGTCGTCCGGAGAATTAGCGAGTTTGAATAACTTCGTTTTCAGCGTCCCCTAATTTTACGGTTTCCCAAAAAATAAATCTTTCGTTATAATGCCCTTTGCCACCATAATGGGCCTAGCGTTCTATGAACATATCTCATGTTTACCCACCTACTAAAGAATAAACTTGTGGGTACCCATAAGATACATTTCCTGCTGTTATTTATGTCTCCGGCCAGATTTACATATCTGGTCGGCTTTTACATTCCTCTTTGTCGCCTGGTCTCATACAGCATAATACCTGCCGCAACCGACACATTGAAAGAATCTGTTTTTCCAAACTGAGGAATGATGAATCGGTCATCAGCCATTTTAGCGATGGACGGGCTTATCCCACGACCTTCAGCACCTAATACAAAAGCTACCGGCCCCTTTAAATCCATTTGCAATAAAGCATCTGTTGCCTCCAGATCACTCGCTAAGACCCGTACCCCCGACTCCTGCAGGTATGTGATGGCGGCGGGCACACTTTTTTCTCGACAAACCGGAATTTGCCGTAAGGCACCAGCGGATGTTTTTACCGCCTCCGCGTTCAACATGGGCGTCTTATTGCGTCCCATCACAATGGCATGCGCCCCCAAAATTTCTGCAGACCGCGCAATCGCACCAAAGTTCCGTACATCTGTGATACCATCAAATACAAGGAATAGCGGATTAGCAGACTCTTCAAATAACTTGGGTAATACATGCTCTAATAATTGAAAAGCAACAGGAGCAGTGAATGCTATAACCCCTTGATGATTACCCCGAACGATTTTGTTCAGGCGTTCTTTGGGTACCATCTGTACCGGAACATTTTGAGCACGACTGAGATGCCTTATTTGCTTCTCGAAGTCACCCGTAGTTCCTTGTTGTAATAATACCTTATCTACGAATACATCGGACTGAAGCGCCTCCAAAACCGGATGGCGACCGAACACAAAATCTTTTATTTTTTCAATCATACATCAAAGATCGAAAAAAATCATCAGGTTATTAAAAGGGAAAAAATCAGGCTTGATCCTAAAAAATCGCCAAACTGTCGTCAATAAGGTAAATTTATAGAAATCCTTTTGGCACAAGAATTGGTTATAATCTTATACTTTTAGGCCCTTGCACGAAAAACACAAATTATGAAGTTCCTAACTTTACTCATCGGTCTTACAACACTGCTTTTTACTGAGCCCTTATGGAGTCAACAACAGTCCTCGCTCGATATTGCATTACGCTATATTGAATCCCATCAACAAGAATGGGGCTTGCAAGAAGGCGATATCCATGACCTAGTGGTTTCTGATAGTTACATTAGTGCCCACAATGGTGTTCAACACATCTATTTCAAACAACAGTATCGAGGTATTCCTATTTTCAATGCTATTGGTAGTGTGCACATCAAACCAGATGGCAAAGTAGCTATCGCAAACCAACGGTTTGAGTCTCAAGTCGCTTCCCGAGTATCAGCCCTTAGGTCAGCAACTACGCCACAACGCGCACTGCAAACTTTGCTTGCAAAAGCATACGCTGAGGTAACTACCAAACCTACTTTCATCAAGAATGAGTCTAAATCCAAAGCTCATTTTACAGGAGGTGACTTGTCCGCGCATCCAATCGTACTAGAGCAACAATATCTGCCAATGCCAGATGGCACCCTCAAACTTACTTGGGGCACTACTATTGTAGAAACAAACAGCAATGACGCTTGGCTCATCCACCTCGATGCCCTCACTGGTGAACCCATTAACCAAAGGAGTATTGTAATATCCTGCCAGTTCGAATCAGCTGACCATCACGATTGCCACTTTGAAAACCATCAGAAACAGAAAGCTTTCAAACCTGTTTTTCAGGCTCTACTAGAACAAAATGATGGCGCCCAGTATCGAGTGTTTCCAGTACCCGTAGAATCACCAATACATGGCAACCGTGATCTTGTCGTTAATCCCGCAGACCCCATAGCCAGTCCTTATGGATGGCATGACGTCGACGGCAGAGAAGGACCTGAATACTTGACCACCCGCGGAAATAATGTCAACACCTATATTGATCTGATCGCCGATAACCAGCCTGACGAGAATACCGAAGTGACTGGTGGCGCTGAACTAATTTTTGATTTTCCTTTTGAAAATCAAAATTCCCCTGAATTCAACGAAAAGGCAACCCTGACTCAGTTGTTCTATATGAATAACGTCATGCATGATTTTACTTACCACTATGGCTTTGATGAACTAGCCGGTAACTTCCAATCCAACAACTATGGACGTGGAGGCCGAGGCTCCGACTTTGTCAATGCCGAAGCACAAGATGGTTCCGGACTTAATAATGCTAACTTCCTTACCCTTCCTGATGGGGAAAATAGTAGGATGCAAATGTTCCTTTGGGTTGCCTCCAGAAATAACCGCCTGGAAATAAACAGCCCGGCGGTTACTGGTGAAAATCGCTTCAGATTCGGAACAGCTTCTTTTGGACCAATCCAAAGAGATACTGTCCAAGGCAACATCGTGAGCGTTATCAGTGATGACTTTGATAATAACTCAGGATGTGGGGTCATCTTCAACAGCAATCAACTTGATGGCGCAATTGCTTTAGTAAGACGAGGAGACTGTTCTTTTGAAGAGAAAGTAAAAAATCTGGAAGATGCCGGCGCAATTGCGGTCATTATTACCAATACCGAAGATGACATAATCAATATGGCTGGTATTGATACACTGCCTGATCCCCTCATTCCTGCTGTATCCGTTAGCCTTTCTGATGGAGATCGAATCCGGGCAGCGCTCGATCAAGGTGAAGTTTATGCTTCCCTCGAAGCACCTGAGTTTTTAGATTCAGGGTTTGATAATGGGGTGATTGCTCATGAATATGGCCATGGTATTTCTAACCGACTCACTGGTGGTCCTTCGGAAGCTTTTTGCTTATTTAACAATGAACAAATGGGAGAAGGGTGGAGTGACTTTTTTGCTTTAGTCACCACCGTTACCCCCGATAATAGCGGCACACTACCCCGAGGCATCGGTAATTACGTTACAGGACGAGAAGTTACGGGTAGAGGTATTCGGCGGAAACCTTATTCAACCAGCTTTGATATTAATGACCAAACCTATGATGATGTCATTGGCACCAATGCACCTCACCCGCTGGGTGAAGTATGGGCAGCTACCCTTTGGGATTTGTACTGGTCTTTAACCGATGCTTATGGCTGGGATCCCGACCTCTACACAGGTACTGGAGGAAATAATATTGCTATTCAATTAGTAATGGACGGTATGAAACTACAGGCTTGTCGTCCGGGTTTTATCGATGGGCGTGACGCCATTATTGCAGCAGATCAAATCAATTACAATGGTGCCAATGAATGCCTAATTTGGGAAGTATTTGCCCGCAGAGGACTGGGCTGGTATGCTCGCCAAGGCTCATCAAGTACACGGAATGATAATATTGAAGACTATTCGGTTCCGCCAACATGTATTCAAGATCTTAAAATCAGTAAAACTTCTACGCCTGTCATTGAAGCCGGTGATACGTTTCAGGTTGTTCTCACTATAACCAACGACAAATTAGAAGATGTCACTGATGTGGTCGTAACCGAAGATATTCCTGAAGGAGCTACTCCTTTGCCCAACACCTTCGTTGGTGGCGTTGAAGTTGTACTGGAAGGGGATATACTGGCATGGAGTATAGGTGATCTGCCCGCTGGAGCCACTACGCAATTACGCTACCAATTAGTTAGCTCCCCTTTGCTTATCTCTAAGATTTTATTTGCCGATGACATGGAATCGGGTATTGGTGGCTGGCGCCTCAGAAGTATTGCTGGACAAGAAGGTTGGAGGCTAACGAATACTAAAGCCCTTTCCGGAGAACGCGCTTGGTTCGTTCCCAATACAGACTTTGAACAAGACCAATCCTTACAGTTGCTACGGGGTGTTTTACTCAATTATGAAAACCCTGTGTTACGTTTTAACCATTCCTTTGATATTGAACCTGGTTTGGATGGAGGTGTCGTTGAAGGGGCCACCGATGGCGGTTTTAACTGGTCGCCCATTACCGGTGATAATTTTTTCAGGACTTCCTATACAGGGCGGCTTGCTGCAGGAACCTTAGGAGCTGATAGCAGACAGGCATACTGGGGCTCGCAAGAAGAGTTTGTTGCTTCGTATCTTGACCTTAGCAATTATCAAGGAGGTACCTTCAATATGCGTTTCAGGCTAGGTGCAACCGAAAACGATAACCAGACTACGTCACCGCAGGCAGGTTGGTATATCGACGATGTCTCCATTTTCGATATGGTCAATTATCAGTCTGAGGCTTGTGTCACTTCTGCCCAAGGTGATCGAACATGCGCACTAATCGAAGAAAGAGGAACTATTGTTGAGCCTCAGGAAACTGACGTTACAAATACAGATGACCTCCTCCGTTCTGGTATACAAATGAACGTTTTCCCTAATCCTGCTAACGAAGTGCTGAATGTCCAGCTTAATCAGGATGTTACGGATAATTTTGTTTTAGAGTTGTTAACCATTGAAGGACGTTCCCTGATCCAATATGTAGGTCGTGACCGGCAGGTTCAGCTACAAACAGCAGAATTGTCAGCAGGATTCTATATGTTACGCATGACCACCGGCCAGGAGCAAATTGTACAGAAAGTAATTATTGAGTAGTATCTCATTATATTCTTTTCCCAAAAAGAAACCGTTCGTTGCATTACGTAACGAGCGGTTTCTTTTTAGGAATGACCTACATTACAACAGGAAGAGTAGCCTTTCTACCCTAAATATTTTAGGGCGTGAAGCCTATTGCTCCTATAACTTACGATACGGATGGTGTACTTTCTGAAAATTGCATATGTTCAGTTGAGACTGCCTCCAGCACCTCGAAAGCAGCTTCGGCCATTCTATTACCTTTATGATCCAATAGTGGGTTGACTTCGCATACTTCTAAACAGATAACCTTCCCTGTTGCCAAAAATCGATTGATGATGCGCTTCACTTCCAGGGTATCAAAACCTTTTGATACTGGCGTACCGGTACCTTTCGAAACTAAATCACAATCCAGACTATCCACATCGAAAGAAATGTAGATCATTTCACACCCGTCCAGTTGTTCAATAGCTTCATCAAGACAAACATCAAGGCCTCGATAACGCACCTCATGCACCATATAGTTTCGAATATCATGCCTTTCTCGGAGATGATCCTCCGGAGCTTCCGTATCACGAACACCAAAGAAAATAAGGTTGTCAGGTGTAACTTTTGCACCTTCCGTTCCAATATTTTTCAAGCGTTCCCACTCAGCCAAAGTTTGGTCCCTTACTTCATTGACTTGGTCTTCGATGTTATCTACATTCAAGGCAGCAGCTAAGGGCATACCATGAACATTCCCTGAAGGCGAGGTATAAGGAGAGTGTAAATCAGCATGAGCGTCAATCCATATGACCGCTAGCCTTTTATCTGGAAACCTTGCTTTAATCCCACTTATGGTTCCAAGTGCTGAAGAGTGATCTCCTGATAAGACAACCGGAAAATAACCCTCTGTTAACGTTTGTTGTGTCATATCCGATACACGCTGGCATTGCTCTCGAACGTGCGTGATTCGCTTAGCAAAGGTGGTCTTTACTTTATCATAAACTGTTTCATTATCCGTTTCTAAGTCAACAAACGGATAACGCATGAAGTAATCACTTCCAGCATTGATAGCAGCGATTTCGATAGCATCAATTCCAATATCGCAGCCACGTGTTCCCGCACCGATGTCTGATCGATTTTTTATGAATTTAAGGTTGGGCATTTGTTAATTTGAATTGGTCTTTAAAAAAAGTAGAGAAAATCATGTATGGGCCTGCATAGCAATTTGCTTTGTGTATACATCCTGAACATTAAGTCTTTGCAGAATAAAACCCCTGAGCGTTCTTCGCCATTCTTCGAAGTAAAGGGGAGCATCTGTATCGGTCCTCGCGATAGTCTTCGTAAAGCTTATCCAAAAGCATAACACAATGATCTATCCCCCATTCATCAGCCCATTGCAGAAGCCCTTGAGGGTAATTTACACCTTTTACCATAGCCAGATCGATATCATCTCGGGATGCTACCTGCCAAAACAAAGCATCGGCGGCTTCATTGATTAACATAACCACAATACGTTGTACAATGGCCTGACCCAGTTGGTTATCCTTACGGGGGTGTAATTTTTCTTTATCATTTGTGTAATCATAGAATCCTCTACCGGCTTTTCTTCCTAGATATCCGGCCTCCGAAAGACGCTTCTGGGTAAAGCTTGGTCGATACCTCGGATCGTAATAAAACGCTTTAAAAACGGTTTCCGTAACGGTATAATTTACATCATGTCCGATATAGTCCATTAGAGAAAATGGCCCCATTCGAAAACCTCCAATGGTCGTCATTGCCCAATCAATTGTGGCTACATCCGCGATCCCTTCTTCTAGGATACGAATAGCTTCTCCATAAAAAGGTCGAGCAACCCGATTTACAATGAACCCAGGCGTATCTTTGGCTACTACTGTGGTTTTACCCCAATTCTTAATCATGGATATAGCGCTACTAACCGTTGCCGCATCAGTTTGAACAGCTGGAATAATTTCCACCAATTTCATAAGAGGTGCCGGATTAAAAAAATGAATCCCGATCACCCTTTCGGGGTGTTCACAGGCTGCAGCAATAGAAGCCACCGACAAAGAAGAGGTATTACTAGCCAAAATAGAATTCGGGGCCATCTGTGCATCTAATGCTTTAAATATTTTTTGCTTCACCTCCAGATGCTCAACCACTGCTTCAATGACAAGGTCTGCTTTTGCAACATCCTCCAAGTGCTGGGTATATTGAATTTTTTGTTGAATAGATAGCGCTTCTCGGTCTGATATTTTATTTTTTTCAACTAAGCGACTCATTATGCTCGCTAGTTTTACTCTGGAACGCTCTAAGGCTGATTCATGAATGTCATAGACAACAACAGGATGACCCGCTGTGGCTGCCACCTGAGCAATACCACTGCCCATAGCACCACCACCTACAATTCCAATTTTTTCCATGATTATTTGGTTTTAGTTAGGGTATTGATCAAAAGGAAATTACTCCACCCCCTTGCTCCATTTCAATAAAAGCACGATCAACCCGCCCACCCAGAGGTGGCTGCATTTTCGAAATGCGGATCCGCACATTCTTGACCTTAGGATATTGACTACTCACCTTATCTATGATCCTTTGGCCAACATGTTCGAGTAGTTGACTGGGTTTACGCATCTCCATGCGTGTAATTGTGTACAGCGTTTCATAATTGATCGTACCGGCCAAATCGTCCATTTGGGCAGCCTTATTGACTCGAGTCTCAACTTGCACATCAACTATGAAATGGTTACCAATCTTTTGTTCTTCTTCATAGAACCCATGGTATGCATAAAACTGCATCCCCTCCAGTGCGATTACAGCCATCCTCTTGATTTTAATTTTTTTAATGTAAAACTTAGTACAACCTATAATTCTGTATGCACGACGAAAATAGAAATACTCCGGTAAATATGTACCTTTGCTTCATGCTGATTTAACGAGCCCTTTTACCAAATAATGCGATTGGATTCGCTGAAAAATTGTTCGATATGACAAAAAATGGATTAGAGCATGCTGCGATTGAACGCAGAGCGAAAGTTGATCCTTTTCAAGGACATGATTACTATCAAATTGATGACTTACTAGAGGAGGATCATTTGCTGGCAAGGGATGCGGTACGATCTTGGGTAAAGCAAGAGGTTACACCCATTATTGAATCGTACGCTGAACGAGCTGAATGTCCGACTCATCTATACAAAGGATTAGCTGAAATTGGTGCTTATGGTCCGAGCCTGCCCCTCGAGTATGGTGGCGGCGGAATGGATGACATTGCCTACGGAATCATTATGCAAGAACTCGAACGAGGGGATTCAGGCATTCGTTCTATGGCTTCCGTTCAGGGTTCTTTGGTAATGTATCCGATTTATCGCTTCGGTAGCGAAGAACAAAAGCGGAAGTACCTTCCTAAGCTTGGTAGTGGGGAATTCATAGGATGCTTTGGCTTAACGGAACCCGACCACGGTTCCAACCCAGGCGGAATGACCACACACATTATAGATGATGGCGATGCATACATTCTGAATGGTGCAAAAATGTGGATTACCAATTCACCTGTAGCTGATATAGCTGTGGTTTGGGCTAAGGATGAAGAAGGTAAAATCCGTGGCGTTATTGTCGAAAAAGACATGCCAGGTTTTTCCGCTCCTGAAATTAAAGGAAAATTATCCCTGCGTGCATCCATTACAGGCGAGTTGGTATTCGAGGATGTTCGGGTTCCTAAAGAAAACATTCTTCCTAATGTTAAAGGCCTTAAAGGGCCATTATCGTGTTTGTCCAAGGCACGCTACGGAATTGCTTGGGGTGCCATTGGTGCTGCTATGGACTGCTATGATTCCGCATTGCGATATGCTATGGAACGCGAACAGTTCGGAAAGCCTATTGCTGGTTTTCAGCTTACGCAAAAAAAGCTGGCTGAGATGATTACTGAAATCACTAAAGCACAGTTATTGGCTTGGCGGCTAGGAACCCTAATGAATACGGGTAAAGCTACTCCTGCTCAAATCAGTATGGCCAAGCGAAATAATGTCGATATGGCACTTACTATTGCTCGGGAAGCACGTCAGATTCATGGTGGTATGGGTATTACCAATGAATATCCGGTTATGCGCCATATGATGAATCTCGAAACGGTACTTACGTATGAGGGTACCCATGACATTCACCTGCTTATTACCGGAATGGATGTTACTGGGCTAAATGCTTTTAAGTAATTTCATCAAATAAAAAAGTAAGGGTTTACACTTTATCCTTACATCCATAAATCCACTTCTTCCTGCAAGGAAGAGGTGGATTTTATCAAAGGAATGGCATCATTCATCATTTTTACGTCCCATCCTCTTTATTTTTTAGCCCTATTCCCGTAATTTCTTACCATATTGAAACCAAAGCATTAGATTTTGACGTTTAAGGATCATGCTAACATTGAAAAGAGATTATATATGAGGCTTCAATTGTATATTCTTGTAGGGATTATTATGGGATGGGCAACAGCATCTTTGGCACAGGAGTTACCCATTAAACTAACCAATCCTTCCTTTGAAGACATTCCACACCACAGCAAGCCTCCAAGAGGTTGGATTGATTGTGGTTTTGCCGGAGAAACGCCCGTTGATGTTCAGCCCAATGGTACCTTTAGCGTAACGAAGCCACCGCATGATGGAGATACGTATATGGGTATGGTCGTTCGTGATAATGACACCTGGGAAGCCGTAAGCCAACGTTTGAGCAGCCCTTTAACAGCGGGCAACTGCTACTCATTCTCCATCCAATTGTCGAGGTCAGAATTGTATGTTAGCACCAGTCGAATCACAGATAGAGCT
>JABSSK010000047.1:17585-19116 GCA_013214265.1 Saprospiraceae bacterium
TTACGGATCTATGCCGGCAACGATTATTGCGATAAAGCATTCTTATTAGCTGAAACCAGCTTAGTCATTAACACCCGATGGCTGGAATATTCTTTTAAGTTTGAGCCCGAAGAAGGTTATACCCACATTATTTTCGAAGCCTTTTATAAAACGCCCACCCTCTTCCCGTACAACGGAAATATTTTAATTGATAATGCTAGTGAGATTGTGCCTATTGCGTGTGATGACGAACCAATCCTTGCTCAGGAGGAACCCAAATCACCGGAAGAAGTCATTCGGGATGTGGTTATTGTGGAAGAAGAACCCGAAATTGTAGACGAAACGGTCACCCAAACTGATCCCTCTGCAGCAAAAACAGAACCCGTAAATCCTACTAATACTGCTCCTCCTATTTTGGATCCTCCTAACAAGGCAACAGATGCGAAACCGGATGATGTTATTGAGGATGTTGCATTCGCTGAGCTTACCGGGAATGATATCAAAAAGGGAATGACCCTTCGCACCAATCAAATTTATTTCAAGGCTGATCAGTCTGTAATTACTGATCAATCCTATCCGATACTTAATGATATCTACAATTTTTTGAGTAACAACGATAAGGTCGTTATTGAAGTTGGAGGCCACACCAATGGATTACCACCACATACCTACTGTGATCCCCTATCTAGTGACCGAGCAAAAGCAGTTACTGATTATTTAGCGCGAAAGGGAATTGATCGCGGGCGGCTGAAGTACAAAGGTTATGGCAAACGCAACCCAATTGCTACTAATGAAACCCCTGCTGGTAGAAGAAAAAACCAGCGTGTCGAATTTAAAATATTGAGTGTGGGCAGTTAGTTATAACGCCATACCAGCTACATTAAAATCAAAACTGGCCTGAATACACTCATTATTCGGGCCGCTTATTTCCCATTCAGGGGCATCAAATACGCTCATGCTTTCCCATCGCTTCCGGCATTCATTATCTGCAGATCAACTGATCTTAAAAATACTTTCGTGGGCAAGTCCAGATCAACCTGCTTGCCTCCTGGACAACAATGGCCAGCACCAATTTGGATATCCGAATAGTCGAGCACTGATTGGGGTGGGTGCTATCCGAGAAATAAAGCTTCCATATGATGACCACCCATGGGAAACTTTACAAAAAGAAATTGACAACCACCCTGGCTGGTGGATGGGATACTTGGGATATGACTTAAAAAATGCATCTGAGGAGCTGTTCTCATCAAATCCAGACCATCTGCAAGCACCCGATCTTTACTTTTTTCAACCTGCCCATATTTTTGTGGTTACCCAAAAATTCCTGACCGTCTACACCTATACATCAACCCCAGAATCCGTTTGGAGTGCCATCAGTCAAGTAGCTATAGTACCTTCCCTTTCTTTTTCTACTCCTGAAATTCATGCCCGAATCACTCCAGAAGCATACATAGAAAAAATCCATCAAATCAAAGCACATATCAAAAGGGGGGATATTTACGAAATGAACTTTTGCCAAGAGTTCTACGCTACCGACACCTACATCCCGCCG
>JABSSK010000470.1 GCA_013214265.1 Saprospiraceae bacterium
TATTCAATTAAGCTATGAAACACTATATTTCAATAATTACTTTATTTGTTTTTTCGGCTTGATCATTGACTTTTGAAGTTAAGCAGCCAGAACAGCAAATAGTTTTTCAAAGACAATTAGATACAGTCCCTTTACTGCCGTCAAATATTCCTGACGAGGTAGTACCGCAAGGGTACGGCAGTGTAAGACCTGACCAAGCGCAAGAGAAATTAGTCGCAGAAGATACGGACGAATTTTATAGCCAATATTTAGGTATTCTTCGTAGAATAAAACTTTCAACTGCAAAAACTTACTTTCAACAAGGTGTAGTAGATAGTATTGCATTACTCCAAGATTCAATAATTGTAGTGTTTAAAAGCGGCGTAGAAACACATAGAGATACTATTGCAGGTGTCGGCGGCGGTGATAGCGGCACAGACGATCAAACACTTAGTTTTGTAGGCACTACACTAAGCATTGAAGATGCAAACAGTGTTGATTTATCAAGCTTGCAAGATAGTACACAAGTTGCAGACCTAGCAGCTTTAGCATCGAGCAGTTTTCCAGTTGGAACTTTGGTAACTGTTCAGAATCCAATTGGCGCTACTTATAAAATTGAAGTTAGTAATACATCTCAATTTACAACTTCTACTAATTTAGTTATTCAAGATGCAAATAGTAATTTTGCTATATATCAACCAACTGAAAACGGGTATGATTTAAAACAATTAGGGTTAGTTTCTGATTGGAATACATCAACAAATACAGGAACTAACAATAGTTTAGTATTTAAGCCTTTAATTGACGAGCTAGAAGGTTTAAAAGTTTTTATTGATAAAGGAAGTTATGGTTTCACAACTGAAACAGGGTATCAAGCACCTAATTACGCTAGCTTAAATAATACAATTATTGGGGGGGCAGATAGCAGTCAAACAAAGCTATATTTTCCACAAGGATCAAGACCCTTAGAGATTGGTAACAGTAAAGGCTTTGTCTTTAAAAATATATCATTAGAATTTTGGACAAACACCACTTTTGCAAGTCTAGCTGTAATTAACTGCCTAGCTTGTGAGGATGTTGTTTTAAATAAGGTTAAAAATACAACAGGTAATTTATTTTCCACTTCTTACAATAAGAATTACACTACTAAGTTTTCAAGTCACATTACTATTAAAAATAGTTGTTCTATAAATTCAACAGGAAACGCAATAAGTTTTGCACATACTGATAATATAACAATAAGTAATACACTTATAGATAATTCAAATAATGATGGCGTAAAACTAGGTGATGGTGTAACTAATTTCACTATGAATCATAAAAGTAGGGTGGTGTCAGCTGGTGATGATTTAATAGATGTGTACGGGGGTGGTTCAGATGTGACGTTAGATGATTGTATTTTTGAATCTGGACAAATTGAAATTAAAAGTCAAGGAAAGGGGTTAGTTGGTGATAACGTTACAATTAAAAATTCTACACTAATAAACGCTCCAATTTCTAGTGATGAGGGTTTTTACTCACCATTAAAAAAAGAATTGAGATATTCGATTGCTAGCGATGGGGTAATAACGCATAATTTAAACTTGCCAGCCGCAATTGATAATAGTTTAGATATTTACGCTTATCAACAAAATTCAAATATAGCGGTTGATTTTACATTATCTTCTGCTAATTCAAATTCCTTTAATTTTGCTCTTAATTCTGGCTCTTACCCTGTTACCGTTATTGTGCAGTTACCTAAAAGTACGAGTGTTAGTGGAGGTAATGCAATTACTAGAGATGCAGTAAGTATATCTAGTGGTGAAACAAATATTTGGCTTACAGGCACAGAATATAATGGAGCAGCGCCAACAGCAATATTTTATAATAAGACTGATTATTCGGTTTTAAATATTGATTACGGTTACAGTTATACTACTTCGTTGGATAGTTTACAATTAACTTTTTCAGCATTAGCGCAAGATGTATTTGCTATAATACAGGTTGGAATGGATGGGATGGATAATATATTAATAGAGGGTAATACAAGTTACGGTGCTTTATTTGAAGGTAATTACACAGCATCTGGAGAAATAAAAAACAATACTGTTTACATGTCAACAGACGAATCAGCCATTAGTATGCCATTTCCTAAAGGGTATTTTTCTATAAACAACAATACTATCATTTATGACGAAGGATTAAATTTAAGTAGTACTACTTATGGTATTAACGATCAATCATTTTCAGTAAGTGATTCATATTTTTTTGGACAGTTAGATATTTCAAAAAACACTATTATAAATGCAGCTAGAGCTATTAATTTAGGTTCAAACTATACAGCATTTAAGGACAACTTAGTAAACATATCTGAAAATATTATTATTAATCCAAAAGATGGTGCAAGCGTGCAAGGACTTGGTAATGTAGATGGTGTAGATTTACTTAACAGCAGCGAATTTGGGGCGAATGGAAGCAAGAGAAATTACAACAATAATAAAGTTATACAACAAGGTGTAAATTATCAAAATCCTTTTTTAGATCAATATGCTTACAATATAAAAAATAACACTCCGCAAACTTTAAATTTATCAAGATCACTTTCAATGAATGATTTAAGCGTGTCTGGTGAAATAGTTATTAATAGAGCAGTAAATTTAGATGGTGCAGCGAATACTTCAAACAACAACTCGACTGTTTATAGAAACTCAACTATATTAAAAACAGATGCTTTTACAGATAAAAACTTTACAAATATAAACGACGCATTAAGTATTGACGCCGCACAAGGATTTGATTTAACAGGTAAAATTGTTAATTATAATAATTTATTTAACGACAGGTCAGCAGTTTCAACAACTAACACCACAGCCGCTGCCTACACTTATCAAAAAGATAGGACAAGCGGTACATCCTCAAACGGCGTAGCTTTAAAAGCAACTGCAAATGCTCAAAACGGAACAATCACAAATGCTAAAGCATTAGATATAAATGTAACAGAAGCAAGCGGAACAATTACAAATGCGATAGGCATACAAATAAATGACATTCAAGGGACAACAGAGTATGCGATAAAACAAGATGGGGCAGATGATTTAAATCAATTTGCAGGTCAGGTTACAATACAAAATGTATTAAATCTTGTACCAATTTTAGGGGCAAATGCTCCTGCAAGTCCTAACGAAGGGGATGTAATAATAGTTAGTGACACCGCTACCGCTCCATTTACAACAGAAGGGATGTATTTGTATTTAGGTGGTGCATGGGCAAAACTTTAAATACTAGAATAACAAACAGCAAAACATAAGCTATGATAAGTATAGGAACGAACAAAGGAATGGCTTTGATCGGTGATATAAAAGGGCAAGAAACCGATCAAAGCCATTCCTTTGTTCGTTCCTATACTTATCATAGCTTATGTTTTATTCTATAATCCATTTGTT
>JABSSK010000471.1 GCA_013214265.1 Saprospiraceae bacterium
TCTTTGATATCTACAATAATGTCGTACGTCAAATTGGCCTACGCAACCGCCCTAAGGGCCTACAACGTGCTACCGTACCACTGAAAAAACTAGAATCCGGACTGTACCTGATCACCGTTAAACAAGGAAATAAAACTCTGGCCTATTACCAGTTGTTATCTGAGTAGTTACAAAATAATCGAATCTGATTGTGGTTTCTTTTTGGTAGTTTTGTCAATAGAAAACACCAAATAGGTACCCTTACATTTCAGTCAAATCATACCATATGGTCCAATCGTTACAGACGATCAAAAGACCGATAGAAAAAGAGCTAAAGTCTTTCGAGCATCACTTCCGTCAAATGATGAGTAGTCAGGTTCCTTTGCTCGATAAAATCATGTTTTACATCGTACGCCGAAAAGGAAAACAAGTACGACCCATGTTCGTCTTTTTAACGGCAAAAGTATGTGGTTTACTCAATGAATCTACTTTTAGAGCAGCTTCCCTGATTGAATTATTACATACCGCTTCTCTAGTACATGATGACGTCGTGGATGACTCCTTAGAAAGAAGGGGTTTCTTTTCCATCAATGCCTTATGGAAAAATAAAATTGCTGTCCTAGTCGGTGATTATTTGCTGAGCCGGGGGCTACTTCTTGCCCTCGAAAATAAAGATATTCGAGTACTCGAAATCGTTTCAAACGCAGTTAAAGCCATGAGTGAGGGTGAATTAATGCAAATCGAAAAAGCCCGTCGTCTGGACATCAAAGAAGACGTGTATTACGAAATAATTCGCCAAAAGACAGCTTCCCTGATCGCATCAGCCTGTAGTGCAGGTGCTGCATCCGTAACTACAGATGAAGATATGATCGAACGCATGCGCACTTTCGGTGAAAAAATAGGTATCGCTTTTCAAATCCGAGATGACCTATTCGATTTCGGAACAGATAATGTAGGCAAACCTTTAGGGATCGACATTAAGGAGAAAAAACTAACCCTTCCCTTAATTTATGCATTGGATAGAGCCACTAAATCAGAAAAAAGAAGAATCATCAGAATGATTAAAAAGGACAGCGAAAATGCAGCGAAAGTAAAAGAGGTTATTGATTTTGTTAACCAAAGTGGCGGAATTGAGTACACCCGTGAAGTTATGTATGCCTATCGTCGGGAAGCTTTTACCATACTCGATACATTCCCTGAATCAGAAGCTCGGGAATCTATGCGACAACTTGTATCTTTTGTTACCGATAGAAAAAAATAACTTCCTAACGACTACCCGTTGGTCCGGTAATCTTTTAATTAACGACAATGATGTTACGCAACGCATTACTGCTTATCCTTCTCAGCTATATTTTTTGCCCTGCACTACTTCTGAGCCAAAAACCGGTGAACTTAATGGCTTTGCGTGACCTACCAGTCGTTCATGCACCCCAGCTATCCCCCGATGGGGGTTATGTTATCTATTCGGTTCGTGAAACCGTTATTAACCGTAATAATTTTCGAAGCATCACCTATATCATTAACCTCAATACGGGAATCCGAACGACTCTTGCCAACGATATTAGTAATGTACAGTGGGCACCTTCGGGTAATATGGTATCTTATTTTGCTTCCCGGTATGGAAAATCTGGGCTGTTTGTAGCGCCCATCACATTAGGGGACCAGCCTGAAATAGGCCCCGAAACCTTTCTGGGTGCCATACGCCAATCTGACCATTTTTTGGGCCATCAAACCAAAAAAAACTACAGTTGGAGTCCAAATAGCGATCTGATTGCCTATGTAAGTGCAGATATTCAAGATTGTAATTATCGTCGAAACGTCAATGATCCCGTCGAGATTGAGCGTACAATGTATAAAACCAGAACAGCTCTATCTGACAACTGCTTAACCCGAATTTGGGTCACTGATCTTGATGAAAATGTGCAAATCCTTACCCCCGGAAATTATGATAGCCATTCCTTATCCTGGTCTCCTGATGGCCGTTATATTTCTTTTTTGAGTAACCATACCGATAACCCTGACCACAACTATAATAATGATTTGTTTCGAGTCGAACTGGAATCTGGAAAAATTGAACAGTTAACAGCAACAGTTGGAACAGAGCATGAACCACAATGGGCACCACGGGGTGATCGTATTGCTTTCTCAGCTACCATTCGCCCCACGAATACAAAAGATAGCCCGGCAGAAAACACAAAAATATATGTTTGGGAACAAGGGCAAGTACAATCTCTGACCCAAGCGCTTGATCGCAGAGCAACAAATCCTGTATGGCACCCTGATGGTCAATGGCTATACTTTTCGGCCCGAAATGAAGGTAAAAACACGCTATACCGAGTTAGGTCAGGTAGCGTACCCGAAATCGTACTCGACAAAAATGGTATGGTAAATAATGTATGTGTAGGAAAAAACCACCTGGTATATTTATTCCAATATCCAGGCCAACCAGCTGAACTCTATCAATGTGAGTTGGATGGATCAAATATTAAGCGGCTTACCTACGAAACAGAAACCTGGGTTCGCGATCATTCTTTCAGTAAAATTCGTTCCTATTGGTTTACAACATTCGATGGTACACGTGTACAAGGGTTTTTGGCTACGCCTGCTTCCCATAATGGTTCTGATCTGCTACCCGTTATTCATCGCATCCATGGCGGACCTCACGGTATGTACGGATATTCATTTAGCGATCTCAATGAATTACTTACGGCTGAGGGGTATGCTGTTGTTTTTATCAACCCAAGAGGATCAACCGGATATGGGCAAAAATTTGCCGATGGAACCTATCAGGCTTGGGGTGGTGGAGATTATAAGGACTTAATGATAGGCTTGGACTCTGCCCTTGCTGCTTACCCTTTTCTCGATGAAGACCGTATGGGCGTTACCGGAGGATCTTACGGTGGCTTCATGACCAATTGGATCGTTACGCAGACTAATCGTTACGATGCGGCTGTTACCGTAGCTTCCGTAAGTAACCTGATCTCATTTTACGGAACATCCTTGTACCAATTATTGATTGAAACGGAGTTCAATGGTTTACCATGGGAAAATTATATCTTTTTGTTGCATTTCTCACCTTTTGCTCATGTGCAAAATAACACAACGCCTACACTCATAC
>JABSSK010000472.1 GCA_013214265.1 Saprospiraceae bacterium
GCAGCGTTTTCCTACAATCCATGATACAATTCTTCGTCTCGATCCCTTATTTTGGGCCAGGGCATCCGCGTTACTTCTTCTCGGGCTTGTTGTCCTAATTGTAGACACAGGCTATGATTGGATAGTAAATGATGTAAGTCCCTTTCAAAGGAAGCGTAATCATTTGGGAAAAGAATAGCTTTTCCTTCGGATAATACACCTTTCGGACCTTCCCCTTGGAATCCAATGATAGCGCAACCTGCTGCTGCTGCCTCTAGGTAGACTAAACCGAAGGATTCCTGATAGCTAGGCAAAGCGAAAATTTTACTTCTTCGTAGCCATTTCATCGTTTCGGTATAAGGCAAACGACCTAAGCAATCAATATTATTTGCCTGTTTTGTACTTTCTTTCCACTGGAATAATGCTGGGCCATCACCTATGACTATCATTTTTCTCTTTTGTTGATCCGGAGCGGATAAAAAAGCTTTTATTACCCAATCTACCCGTTTTCGAGGGATAGCCTCGGCCACCACAATGTCATCCACATCTCTTGGTTCTAACGAGGGTGTCCGAATCAAGTTTTCGGAAATACCTTGGGGTAAGATAGTCGAGGGAACACCAAATCTGGATTGTAGAAATTTTTGAGCAGGCTGGTTAAGAACCAAGATCTGATTTACGCTGGTAAGTATGTTCTGGGCTAACTCCCACGTCGCACTTTCTTCTGATACTTTTTTAAGTAGCTTAATATCCGACGATCTAACTGTTGTGATTACTGGTATTGAGGTATTAGCTTGGATGGCCAGTGCCATATAGGAATCAGGCAATAGATAATGTGCATGAATCGCATCATAGCCACCTCTCCTTTCAGCAAAATCTTTCAGCTTACGATTTTCACCAGCTAATAGGCGAAACGCATGAGTTGGACTTGGAATACGTTTATAAGTAAAAGGATAAATAGAAAGATCACCGTCCTGCCAGTTTTTCAAACCAGTCAGGTGTGCAAATTTTTTATGGTGTCTCAAAAAGAAAGGCACCCATTCTTTGGGGAAGAGAAGGTCCAGGTCATAACCTCGATCCATCAAAAAATGTGCTATATCTAGGATAACCCGATTGGATGGTTTTCCGGGAACGGGTATATTCTTGGCAACAAATAAAATTCTTTTACCCATTGGCTTGTTCCTTATCAATAATATCATCAAAAACAGAGGCCAGTTTTCGTGTCAGTTCCTTTCGATCCAGTTCAGTAACCCGCGCATTTGGCGTTCTTATTTTTTCAGGATTTTGTTTCCACTCTTTGAATTGATTATTCAAGAAGGCTGTCAATTCTTCTTGATAAGAAACATAGATTCCGCCTTCAAACGCCTGGAGTATGTTGGCTGGGTCACTATTAACATCTCCAATACCCAAGATAAAAGGCCCTGCAGCTAGATACTCATAAAGTTTTAAAGGTGTCATGCCTTTGCTGGGTGTTTTGGGCGTTAGTAGTAGTAGCAAATCCGCTTGTATCATTTCACCAACAGCTTGGTCATGCGGAATATACCCTTTCTCGTGTACCAAATGGCGGATTCCTAATTCTGTTGCGCGGTGGAAGAAGAATGGATCAATTGCCCCAAATAAGTCAAATTGAATATTCTCCTGAACTGAGGAATCCAAGTTAGCTATAGCTTTCAAAAAATTATCGGGCATCTGTATCTGGGATAAGCTACCCGTATAAACAATTCGAAATTTGGCGTTGGCTTTTTTTTGAATTCTAAAATCAGTATGATCAAATCCATTCCGTATCAAAATGGGTGAATTGTTGGTTTTCTGCAGCAGTTCCTGATATCCTTTGCTGACCGTAACAATTGCGGAAGCATCGCTTAATACAGCCTTTTCCATAGCAGTATTCTTACGAAGTGCTCGAGGGTAGTTTTTTAGCCCGCTTAACCAATAAGCATCCGTCCATGGATCCCTAAAATCAGCCACCCAAGGAATTTTGGTTTCTTGATGCAGTTGCCGTGCGATCCACTGCGCAGAATGTGGAGGGGATGTACAGAAAATAAGTACTGGCTTTTCCGATTGGATGATTTGCCTTGCTGCGCGTAACGCATATCGACGCCAACCAATGCGAGCATCAGGAAAGAAAAGATTATACCTGATCCATCTGAATATTTTGTCTTTCCAGCTTGGGTTTTCGGCTTTTAGAATGGTTGTTGTTATGCCTGCTTTTTGGGGTCTGCCAGTGAGCTTCTTAAAAAGAGAAAAAAATTCTAATGTTGGGGTTCTAATCACGTTCACTTCCGAAGAGACTTCAGCCTGTAAACTGTGATCGATAGCGGGATATTCTCCGTCTTTGACCGTTAACACGATGGGTTCATAACCAAAATGGGGAAGAAATTTTACAAACTTCACAACGCGTTGCACACCTGGCCCACCCGCGGGAGGCCAATAATACGTTATAACTAGAATCTTTCTTGAGACCTTACTCTGATTCGTTTGGCTCATGCGTGCCATCGTGTATTTTCTTAAACAAAGTTCCTCTTCGACCTTGGAGGTGTACCCAGTACAACATTGCAGTTGTAGGTATTCCTAAGATCAAAAGTGAATAATTTATCCTTCCCATCCCAGTTCCATAAAAGCCCACCTGAGTATGGATGATTGCCCCAAACTAAAATAGGCAATACCACTTGTTATTGCTAATATGGTTAACATCCAAAGGTTTCGTTGGGGGCTTTTATCCCACCATTTATAAAATGATTGATCAGGTATAACGGGTCCGCAGAAAAGAGCATAAATGACCACAAATTTTAAAAAAGAAATTCTAAGAATAAGCAGTACTCCAACGTAAAACGCCATACCCAATACGGTAAAAAGCCTGTATACTATAGGCCAAAAATAGCGACCAGAAAACCCATTTCAAGAAATAATGTCATCCAATCCTGCAATTCCCAGAAAGGCAACCAATTCCGTTGCAGGAATACATTACTCAAAATTCCTTCTAGGCCATAGATATAAAAAAATTTCAGAAAATAGGAATAAACCATGGAATGACATGGATTGAGCCACCCGCATAATAGTTTAATAATACCTGCTGTGAAAAATCCAAAACCCAGCATAAGACTCATGTATGTTATAGGCCATTGATTATGTACCTCTCGAAATCTAGTTGGCTTCCATTGTAAAATGGATTGTGTCTCCACTACAAGTGATACCTGCAACCTTATGTTAGGTGGAACGCAGCAAAGAGTCGGCAGGTATCTCCTGAATAGCGAAGCTAGGCATCGTAAAGCCCGGAAAGGTTTTATGTATTACCGAAGCGTATATAAATTGAGCCCCCATAATGGGGCCCGTTATTAAAAAAGCCAGACTCCCCATTATGGTCTCTTTTCGGCAAGCCTCCCTCTCATTATTTACGTTT
>JABSSK010000473.1 GCA_013214265.1 Saprospiraceae bacterium
GAGCGGCTGCCGCAACCGGAAGAAGCGCTCCCCAGGCCGTCCCAGCAAGCATCGATGCAATAGCTGGTCCAATAATAAAACCCAGACTGGTACTGCTAGCCATTTTACCAAAATTGGCTTTCCGGTTTTCCGGGGTCGATACGTCCGATAAATAGGCATTGGCAACCGACACATTACCTCCCGTGAGCCCATCGATCGCCCGTGCAAAAAACAACAGCAACAAAGGCAAGGTAATCACGATCATATCGAGTCCGCTACCCCACGCCAGTAAGGTAGTCTTGGGGCTAACGAGCGCCCAGATAAATACCAACCACGCCAGAAAAGTACCTCCCTGGCTTATCAAAAGTACCCGCCGGCGACCAATGCGATCCGACCAGCGCCCCAGAACGGGTGCCCCAACCAATTGAAAAGCCGGATAGATAGAGCCCAATATCCCGTACACATAAGCATTACCTCCAAAATCACGCACCAAAAAGACCAGCAACGGGATGATAATACTGTACCCCAGCATACCAATAAAATTGACAAGCAGTACGGGAAAAAGCCGATTTACCGGTCCCGGCCTAGATATGGCAATAGCAGATGTTTCTGTACTCAAAATAATAGATTATAGCATTCTGTAATTCTGTTCCATTATAGTAACCCAATCGTAATTTCATATGCTCAAAACAGGGCCTATCCTAAGTCCTACAACAACTTTATTCCAGCCTTGTCGATTGCTGTTTTCAGACGTATCCAGGCTCCTGATTCTAACTGATCCAGCTTTTGTTGTGCCTCATTAACCGCTTTTCGAGCTTGCTCTACCAAGCGTACTTTATTCGATCCGGACACTACTTGAGGCGAACGGATCTGATAGCCGGCTTGTCCAATTTTTGCGACCACCGTATGGGGTGACCGATAAATACCCTGCTTGGATTCTCCCAACATAAAATGCTGTAATGCGGTAAGCTCTTCCGACACCGTTTTCAAGGTATGGTGCACTTCAGCATGCTTGGTGGCATCTGCTTTGTTTTCCAGCATTTTCACCAGCGCCTGATGATCACGAACTGCATCCATCACTTGCGTAGCTTGCTGCGTTACTTCCCCTAGTTCCGTTAGCAGTTGATCCGTTTTTTGGGCAGAAACCCTATCGAATGGCATATACGGATCAGCAATCACCCGAAAAGTATGCTCAGCTGTTTTTCCTTGCCACGTTACGCGAGCAGTATAGTTTCCTGGTACAACGGGCGCACCCGCTCTGGGGGTTCCTGCTTTCGATGGCTTAGGTTGCTGTGGTCCCCGAACCCCGTCACGACGTAGGTTCCACACAATACGATGCAGTCCCGATGTTGGTTTCTATCGCCACCTGATTGTCCGGAGCGGAATCCTTTTCAGGCTTCGTTTGTGGCCCTAAGTATACATTAATGAAAGCACCATAATCGCGATTTTCTCCATTGTAGAGGGCATCGCCAATTTTTCCTGCTCGATAACCAATACTTTCCCCTATGTTCCACATATAGGCATCACCAATGGGAAATACATGCATAGGCGCTGCCAGCACCTTTTCGGCACCGATAGCAGCCATTTCCTCCAGTGGCCTAATATCATCCAGTATCCAGAATGAACGACCAAAAGTAGCGATAACCAGATCGTGCTCCCGCGGATGCACGACAAGGTCGGAGGTGGGGAGCGCATTCGGATACCCTTCGGTCCATTTGTTCCAGGTTGCTCCGGCGTCAAAGCTTACGTACAACCCAAATTCAGTACCTACAAAGTACAGATCCTCAGAGGTACCACTTTGAGCAAACGTCCATGTGTAGCCATCAACATCATCCGGACCGACAATGCGTTCCCAGGACCGACCATAATTTCGGGTCCGATAAACATAAGGTGTCCAGTTGTTGCGTCTATGATCATCAAAGACAACAAAAGCCTCTCCCTTGCGGTGTAGAGAAGCAGAAATATGGGGCACCCAGGTATGATCAGGTACACCTTTTATATTTTCGATCACATTGGTCCAAGAATCACCACCATTGCGGGTGACTTGTACATTACCATCATCCGTGCCTACCCAGATTACGCCTTCTTCTACCTATGATGGGGCAATGGCAATTATTGTGGTGTGGTTTTACGCTCCCGTCACATCATAAGTTAAACCACCTGTTTCCAGAAATTTCTGCTTTTTCGGATCATTGGTTGTCAGGTCCGGTGAAATAATGGTCCAGCTCTGACCATGGTCCGAGGTTTTGTGTACATACTGAGAACCATAATAAATGGTCTGATCATCCATAGGATCAATGGCAATACCAGCATTCCAATAAAAACGCAGATATGCCCCATCCGGATGGGTGGGCTTAATCAGATTCAATTGTCCACTGGGTCGATGGTATCGATATAAGGCACCTGCCTGCCCCATGCTGTAACCATAATCTTGGTTTTGTGGGTCAGGTACCACATCGAAACCATCACCAATACTTACCCTTTGCCAATACAAGTTTCGAATACCACCTTGAAAACGAGCTACACTCGGACCAATCCACGAGCCATTATCTTGTAAGCCACCATATACACTGTAGGGTATATCCATATCAACGCGCATATGGTAGAACTGACCCAGTGGCAGGTTATCCGCAAACCACCAGTTCTTTCCACGGTCGTGCGTAATATTCAATCCACCATCGTGCCCAACCATGATGTGCTCCGAGTCATTGGGATCAATCCAATAGGCATGGTGATCGGTATGAATCTTATTGCCAGCAGCAAAAGTTGACCAATTGCGGCCACCATCTTCGGATACTGTAACCGTTGATGCAATACTATAAATTCGATTTTCATTATTAGGGTCTACATAAATATCAGCATAATAGAAAGGCCTACCACCAATCCCGCTATCGCCGGGCCGCGATCTGCGGGACCAGCTGTATCCCCCATCTTCCGAAGCATAAATCGCATTGCTTTTACTTTCTACATAAGCGTATATTAAATCTGGAACATTGGTAGCAAACGATAATCCAATCCGACCCATATCGCCCGCCGGAAGGCCCTTGGTGACTTCTTGAAAGGTAGCTCCTCCGTCATGGCTCAAATATATACCGGATGCCGGACCACCAGATTCATAAAACCAGGCATAACGGCGGTGGTCATACATGGCTACTGCTATTTTATTCGGATTATTAGGATCAACAACCATATCCGCAACGCCTGTTCGTTCGTTCACGTACAGGGTTTTGGTCCAGGTTTTACCCCCATCGGTCGTTCGGTAAACGCCTCGGTCGGGACTATCGCCCCAAGTGGCCCCACTAACGCCAATAACAACGTGATCAGGATTATCGGGATGACCCAGTACCCGGTGAATCTGTCGGGTAGTTTCCAGGCCCAGAGGTATC
>JABSSK010000474.1 GCA_013214265.1 Saprospiraceae bacterium
GTTTGTAGGGTAAACTTCTAGGGAAAGCGTCTTCTTATGATATTTATCTTGCCTAATCATGGAAATGTTTTTGCTCCTGCTAATATTTAGCCTGAGTATTATACTTATTGACAAGACAATCAGGGCCAATCTGTATGAACCTATGGCTTGAAAGTCAGGTATACAGAACTCAACTGTTTCCATCTGTTAAGATGGATACGCCTTACTTTCCTTCATTTAAGAACGAGGTTTCTCCCCTTGCTTCAAATGTTTTAAACTTGTCATGGTAGCCGCAATAGTAGCCAGAGGAAGGGCTATCACGAAACCGATTACAGTAAAGTATAAGAACAAATAAACTGCGCCGTTCCCAATAGCAATCCCTCGATGGTCCCGAACAAATGATATGCTGCCCCTAACTTTATAGTATCGTTCCAACGTAAAGTCCATATTACCAAAACCAGCATAATACGCCTGAACTACAAAAATTAATATTGGAATAACTGGAGAAAAGATAGGAATAAGGCCAACAGCAATGAGTAGGAGGGTAATACCTAATTCACGCAATACTAGGCGAATGGCGATCCGCATACCCCGCACCAAATCACTAATGGCATTGGCTATTGAGAAGGCAGGTGCTTCTCCACCATACATTATCTTCTCCACTTTTTCAGAGAGAAAACTCATAAAAGGAGAGGATAAGGCGATAACCAAGTTTTTAAATACAATCAAACCCAATGCACTAACCAAAACACCACTTAAAATACGACTCACCTTGGCAACCACTTGCGCTCCTTTTTCCCAAGGATATATTGCTGTAATCCATTCGCTCATCGTATCACTCCATCCGAAGGCGGCATAAAATATACCCGCACCCAGCACGATACTAATCAGAACCGGTACAACAAAATAACGCCATAAGTTCCAGCGTACCGCAAACTGGAAAGCCTTGGCATAAGCACCTACAGATTGAACACCTTCCTTCAACATACATTTGTATTGTGGGTCAGAAATTATTCTGAAATGTATCCAAGAACATCATAGGATTCTAACGAGATATATCAACCTATGATTTTTTTCGATGTATGCGAATTAAATTTCTGTAATACGCCTTAATAATTGACGAACTTCTTTAACCGATAGTACATTGTATCTAGCCGCTGTATTTTCTAGACCTACCTTAATTGTATACGCATCTGCTGGAAGTGCTTTAAAGGTGTCTTCATCTGTATGATCATCTCCGATAGCCATGATAAAGTCCCAATCCGATTCCTGAAGCCAATTAATAGTTGCTTTACCTTTGTTGACCCCTGCATTTTTAATTTCTACGACTTTATTCCCTTCCAAAACCTGAAGATCCAGATTGGCTGTTAGGTATAAGAGCACATCACGAAACTCCCTTACCCTTTTCTCGCCAAATTCCTTATCGATGCGTCGGTAATGCCATGCAATGGAGTAGTCTTTTTCTTCAATAAATGAACCAGGTGTGCGCTGTACCATATTTTCGAGGACATCGCGAATTTCACTTTTCCATCCATCTGCTAATCCTGGATTAACGAACCAGTTACCATTTCTTTTAATCCAAACGCCATGTTCAGCAGCCATGTCAATACCAAGCGGGCCCAGCCATTCCTGTAACGTCAGCTTATCCCGGCCACTATTCACAACTAATTTAGTTCCGGTATCTGATACAAGACTTCTAAGCATAGTGAGTAATTCATCATCGGGTACCACAGCTTGAGGATCAGGCTGAAAGTCCATCAATGTACCATCATAATCAAGAATAATGAGCTTATTTTTTGCTTGGCGAAAATGTGCGTACATAGCATCGAGTTGCTTACTTTCCATGCGGCTAATATTCTGATGTTGTTGGTTGAGTTGTTTTAAATCATTGAGAAAAGTATTCGCCCAATGCTTTACATTGTATACTTTCAATTTAGACTGCATATTCACGAGTCGCCTTTCTTGTTCGGAAGGCGTCATCTGAATGGCCCGTAGCATTGCCGTGGTCATACCTTTGATATCCTGTGGATTTACCATAAGGGCATCAGTCAACTCGTTAGCAGCACCGGCCATTTCACTTAAGATAAGAACACCTTGCTTACTATTTTCTTTACTCGCAACAAACTCCTTTGCCACCAAATTCATACCGTCCCGTAGTGGTGTAATCATGGCAATATGGGCGGAGGTATACAATGCAGTAAGTTCATTAAAATTCAAGGATCGATAAAAATATCGAACTGGCGTCCAGTCAAAATCTCCGAACTTACCATTAATATGACCAACTAAGGTATCGACCTGATCCTTGAGTTCCTGATACTGATCCACATTTGATCTGGATGGAACAACAATGAGCAAAAGGGATACTTTGCCATGTTGGTCGCGATATGTTTCTAAGAATTGCTCAAAAGCTTTCAGTCGAGTAGGTATCCCTTTGGTATAATCCAAGCGATCGATCGAAATGATGAGCTTGACCTGCTTAGCTAATTCTCCAATTTTCTGAACCTCCTCATCTTGTGGATCCGCGTTTGCGAAAGCATATTTTTCGTAGTCGATCCCCATAGGAAAAACATCCACATTGACAGCTCTTTTCCCTACAGATAATAACCCAACGTTATGCTCATGACCCGTAATCCTATAAGCTGCACTCAAAAAGTGGCGCATATAACCAAATGTATGAAAACCAATCTGATCAGCACCCAGAATACCATGAAGTATATCTTCTCGCCAAGGTAGGATTCTAAATACCTCATAAGAAGGAAAAGGAATGTGTAAGAAAAAACCAATGGATACATTCGGATGAGAGTGGCGAATAAGCTGCGGCAGGAGCATCAGCTGATAATCATGGACCCAAATGATATCTCCGGGTTGAATTATCGGAATAACCACCTGAGCGAACTTCTCATTGACCGCTTTATAGTAATCCCAGTACCCTTCGTTGTAGGTCGTAAATTGTGTAAAATAATGAAAATGAGGCCAAATGGTTTTATTACTAAAACCTTCGTAATAGCCTCGTATTTCTTTTTTACTAAGAAAAACAGGGACTAAATCTTGTTCAGCCAGATCCTTTCTTATGGCCTCCCGCCCCCAATCACTCCTGATATCTTTACCTGGCCAGCCAATCCAGATTTTCTCCATGGTATCATCCAGCGAATTCAGCCCGGTAGCTAACCCCCCCGCACTAGGATGATAAATCAATTCCCCACCCGCTACCGTATCAATGGTAATAGGCAAACGATTAGATACAATAATGAGTCGGGACATGGGCTATGCCTAGTTTATCTGGCCAGCGACCACTACGGTCGTACCCAGTTGTTATGTAGTTGTAATGCTTGGCAGAATTCCAAGATAATGAAAATCGACACAAGGAACCGAAACAAA
>JABSSK010000475.1 GCA_013214265.1 Saprospiraceae bacterium
ATATGCATTACGATGAACAACGAGAAAATGACAGAGCAAATACTATTGCCAAAAAAACAAAGTTAATTTTGCCTTATTCCTCAACGGTAAATCAGCACTTAACTATCATCTGGCATTTGGATGAATTAGTTAATAATGGTTATGCCAATTTGGTCAAAAAACCAAAGGAAAACATTTAATGATCCGTGGTGGTAAGTTACTCAATCTTGCTAGGGAAGCGCGAGGAATGACTCAGGATGAAGTTGCAGATGCTTTTGGTGTGAATATTAGAAGTGTTCAACGTTGGGAAACCTCTGTGAGTGAGCCTAAATTTTTTACGGTTTATTCGATAATTACAAATGTTTGTAAGCTAACTCTATCCACAGTTGAGGAGTTGTATCTTGAGAACCATTAAAGATGTGCGTTTTGAATTAAAACAGTGGGGTAACTTTTGGGCTCGTCAGGAAGAAGGGCGAGAATATTCGAGTAAATCTAATGTTCAGGCTATTAAAGAAGCTTGTCAAGTTGGTTGTGCCAGCTCTAGCGATTTACATTTGTTTAGCCACCGAGCTGATAGTATTTTTGTTCCTGCACATATTAAAGTAATTGATCATGAATTGGAAAGGTTGAGACCAATATATATTACAGCGCTTAGGCAACGTTATGTTAATAAAGGGCAGATATTGTATTTTGCAGATAAAAAAACTTTTTTATTTTGGGTGAATAAGGCTGAGAGAGAGTTGTTGTGATATTTATATAATTGATTTTGATGATCATAGATACCGAGGAGTTATGGTTGATAATCTGCCAGCAAAGTTGTGGGTAAATATAAGACTAGCAAGTTGCAATATTTAATTTGTGAACTATATTTATGTATGAAAAACAAGGTAGTAAATAATCAATAAAAAAAATAAAGGACATAGTTATGAAAAATAGATCAAATCAAATTTTGTTAGTAAGTTTAATTTTTATTATACCTAAGGTATTTGCTTCATATCCTGCCACAGATACTTATATAAGTAATCATCCAAATACAATTTTGAAATCAACAACAAGTGGTTGTCATGGTTCTGAGAGTATATGGCGAGCAAGAACGAAATTAGTTGGGGATACAAGCAATCCTGATAATGCTTATAATTCATACACAGAATGTATTGATACCGGCGGTCATATTACAGACTCTGTATTAGCTAAAATAGGTAAAGATAATCTCCCAGGTTATGAAGAGATAAAAGCTGCAGTAAAAGAAAAGGATGATAAAGAAAGTTTTGCTGGTCTTAACTGGGGTATGGGGTTAGGTATGACCTTTTTAAGTGAGCCCATTGTTGAAGAAGTTTCTATTGTAAATAATACTATATCGGTTGATCAGGAAAGAGAAAAAAGAGCTATGGTTATGCTTGAAAGCCATTGGTTTTACAATGACTTTTATAATGGTAACGTAGGTATAGGCCCATTCCTAAGCATCGGTTTAGTTGGTGAAGAAGGCGTAGATCCTTTATCCGCTTATGGTGGTGGTCTGATGTTAGGTTTTAAGGTTCCTGATAGTGATGCATCTTGGAATATAGGTGTTGGATGGTTTACAGATACAAAAGCTGTATTATTGAAAGATGGTCTGTCAAATGGTGACAGTACTACTGAAACTGACCCTTCAACCCTTACACATAAAAGAGATAAGGCAGGTTGGATGTTGATGTTTTCAGCTACTTGGTAAGTCTTTTACAACTGAGGGTGCCTTAAATTCATTAGGCACCTGAGAAATTTAAGACAACCAAACTAAGATAAGTATTGTAGCTACTGTTAGTAAAAAGAGATTAAACGAGATAGGAATTAAAATAATGAAATGTGTTTATGGATTAATGTTTATAGTTTTGTTTTTTGTCAGCACAGTTTTAGCAAACTCTCCTCCGGGGTATTATCAAAAGGCTAATGGTAAAACAGGTTCAGTATTAAAATCGTCACTTCATAATATTATTGATGGTCACACAGCAATCAAATATACAGATAAAAATAATGGTGACTGGTTTGATGATAAAAACATTGATGTTTGGGAGGCTCTTATTTATACCGACTCAGCATGTCCAATCAATAATAAAAAATGTGGGGATGTTCGGTTATTGTATCTGGACGAAATTAGAAGTTATAAGCGGGCAAATAGAGGTAAGGGTAAGAGCGATTCTTGGGATCGAGAACATGTATGGCCAAAATCTAGAGGTTTTGCCAAAAAAAGTCAGGATGGATATACTGATTTACACCATTTGAGACCTGCGGATAGAAACATAAACGGGATTCACTCTAATTATGGTTATGATGTCGGTGGAAAGCCCGTTTTCGATAAATTAGCTGATGGCACTCAAGTAGCAACCACGATGAGAATAGATAGTACGAATCATTCTTTTGAACCGTCCGATAGAGCAAAAGGACAAGTAGCTAGGATGATATTCTATATGGCTGTTCGATATGAGAACGGAGATAATATTGGAAACGAAAAGATGCCTGATCTTTACATACAAGATAAAAATGAGCGTATTAAAAAGCCTTGGATTGGTGACTTATGCACCCTTTTGTTATGGCATAATCAGTTTGAGGTTAGCGATTTTGAACGAAGGAGAAATGACCGTGTAATGTCGATTCAAGGCAATAGAAATCCTTTTATAGATAGACCTGAGTGGGTAAATAGCATCTGGGGGAGAAGTTGTCACACAGAAGCATTAAGGGTCCAGAAGCCTTAAGGGTCAGAGTAATTGATAAATCATTAACACTGCCCCCTTTGATAGTTAATCTCTTGGGGCCGAGATTTTTATAAATAGTCACGCGTACTACCCTTTTTTAGGTTACGCTCTCCATAAGGAAATAGCATTAATGAGTATTAAAGAAGAACTAATATTTAATGATATTAAATGGGATACATTTAATAAATTAGCGATTATTCATCAAGATGTGGTGATCCCAACTGATTTACTAAATTTTGAAGACGGTATTAAAATTGGGCATTCTACCTGTACAGGAGCTAAGAAAAAACTTGAATATAATTACTCAAGTTTCGGAGTTCAAATCGACTATGTTTCAGGCTGAACCACCATCGGGTTCAGCCTCTAGCTGCAAGGTAAAGCTGTCTAATTGCATGACTTGCTCAAAATATAATTTAACCTTATCATCGATACACCGCATAATGTCGTCTTGTGATACGCTAATTAAGTCACCCATTTCATTAAGTGCCCCTGCGATTAGTAACTTAAATAATCCCCATAACCGATGGGCGAAGTCCAGCATACATAAATTATCAACCAAATCATTTCTCACCTCGCATAGCCTATTTGCTCCTTCTTCGTGCTGAGCAAAAAGTAGCAGACAAAACCTGAGT